>JBGOXH010000049.1:0-14086 GCA_041479075.1 Bacteroidia bacterium
AACCCTCGGCTTATCAAGGACAAAGGTGTCGTCGGTGAAAAAGAAGCCGTTTACGCCGTAGCTTTTATACAGCGACCCCATTTCAGCAATGATATTCTCCGGAATGCTCCTCCTGCATCACAGATAAAATCAATAGAAATAAACAAAATACAATCAACCGCTTATGACAGCTTCAAAATAACTGCGAGCAAAATTCTTGATAATCTGATCACTGAAGTGAGCCCAGATATTGCTGTTTGTCAGGACTGTCTTGACGATCTGGAGAAAGATCCTGAAAGAATTGATTACCCTTTTGTTAATTGTACTAATTGCGGCCCACGTTTTACTATTATTGAAGAATTGCCTTACGACCGGCCAAAAACTACCATGAAAAGCTTCACGATGTGTAAAAGCTGCTGCATGGAATATAACGACATCCTTGACCGGCGCTTTCATGCGCAGCCTATAGCCTGCAATTCCTGCGGACCGGTCTACAGTTATAAAGATCCTGTGAAAAACCTCAGTAATATAAAGGAGATACTCAAAGAGGTTTCTGCTCAGATGGCTTCAGGAAAAACAGTAGCAATTAAAGGTCTGGGAGGGTATCATCTTATGTGCGATGCTTTAAATAACGATGCTGTAAGAAATCTAAGACAAAAGAAGCAAAGAGATTCTAAGCCTTTTGCTGTCATGTTCAGGGATTTAAATGCTGCCAAAAAGTATTGTTACATTGAAGAAGAAGAGGAAAAAGCGCTGAAATCGTGGCGAAGACCAATATTAATCCTTAAACAGAAAAAATTATTGGCTGAGCTGGTAAGCAATGGACTTAACACAATAGGAGCGATGCTTCCTTATATGCCTGTCCATTACATACTTTTCAGGATGCTCAAAACTCCTGTGATTGTTTTAACCAGCGGCAATATCTCGGATGAACCGATAGTTACAGATGACCTGCTTGCTGAAAAACAGTTAATGCCTGTTGCTGATTCTCTGCTGACCTATAACAGACAGATACTCAACAGAACTGATGATTCGGTAATCAGAATAATTAACAACAAAGAAAGTCTGATACGTCGATCAAGAGGATTTGTACCACGTCCGGTGGACGTTAAGTGCAATGTCGAAGGTATCCTTGCAGTTGGAGCAGAACAGAAAAACAGTTTTTGCATCGGAAAAAGAAACCAGGCTGTAATGAGCCAGTTCATAGGCGATCTGAAAAATCTTGCTACCTATGATTTTTTCAGCGAAGCAATTGACCGGTTTTCAAAGCTCTTCAGGTTTAAGCCGACATACATTGCATGTGATCTTCATCCTGACTATCTTTCTAGTCAATATGCTGAAGCTCTTGAAAAAGAGCTGAAAATCCCTATTTTCAGGATTCAGCATCATCATGCTCATATCGCATCATGTATGGCTGAACACGGGATCGATGAGAAAGTTATTGGAATCAGTCTGGATGGAACAGGTTATGGTTCAGACGGAAATATATGGGGCGGTGAATTTATGATTGCTGACCTGAAAGATTTCAGCCGTTTCACGCATTTCGACGATATTGCTTTACCCGGTGGTGATACAGCAATTGATGAGCCATGGAGAACAGCCTTTTCATATATTTATAAATACTTTGGGAACAATTTTAATTTTAAATCAATTCCAATTTTTAATTCGATCGATGACAAGAAACTACAAATGGTTAAGGAGATGCTGGTAATGAAAATAAATTCACCGGTGTCTTCTGGTGCAGGACGTCTTTTTGACGCAGTATCAGCAATTCTCGGGCTTTGCAGTGTTGCCACATTTGATTCTGAAGCTCCTATGAGGCTCGAGTCGGAAATCAGTGATGAAACAGATGATATATATCCGTTCATTGCAGAAAAACCCGTTGTATTTTCGGAAACTCTGAAAGCAATTATAAATGATTTGCCAGGACAGACGATCTCCATAATATCAGCAAAATTTCATAATACTGTTGCACAGGTAATTCTGGAAGTGGCAAGGCAAATAAGAACAGAGACATCTATCAATAAAGTAATCCTTTCAGGAGGAGTCTTTCAGAATAAATATCTTCTGGAAAAATCTTTATATCTTTTAACACGGAACAGGTTTAAAGTTTTCACTAATCACCTGGTGCCGCCAAATGATGGAGGAGTATCCCTTGGTCAGCTTGTAATCGCTTCAAAACTAATAGGATAATGTGTCTGAGTATTCCAGCAAAGATTGTGTCGATAGATGGCAGCATGGCAGAAGTTTCTGTCGGAGGAAGCTTATTTAAAGCAGGCTTGCACATGATCGAAAATGCAAAAGTCGGAGATTATATATTGCTCCATGCCGGATTTGCGATTCAGAAAATCAGTGAAGAAGAGGCAGCTGAAACACTTAAGATACTGAAAGAAATGAATGATACCCTGAATGAATAAGTATGAAGTTTATAGATGAATACAGGGACAGGGATCTGATAGTGAATCTATCGAATCAGATAAATAAGTCAGTCATACACGATTATACCTTTATGGAAGTGTGCGGTGGTCATACAGGCGCGATACACAGATTCGGCATTCCATCATTGCTTTCAGAAAAGATCAGGCTGATCTCAGGCCCTGGCTGCCCCGTCTGTGTCACAGGTACAGATTTCATTGATAAGGCTGTTACCTATTCTGAGATGAAGGATGTGATCATAACCACCTTCGGAGATCTGATAAGAGTCCCCGGATCAGTTTCTTCACTCGAAAAAAAGAGAGCGAAAGGAGCAGATATAAGAGTTGTTTTTTCGGGTATTGAAGCCTTGGAGATCGCAAAAGCAAATCCGGATAAGAAAATTATCTTCCTGGGAATAGGTTTTGAAACAACAGCTCCCGGAACCGCAGTTACCGTTAAGCAGGCTGATAAAGAGAACATTAATAATTTCTTTGTACTTAGCGCTCATAAAATTATGCCTCCTGCAATGGAAGCTATTGTAAGTGAAGGAGTTAAGATTGATGGATTTATATGCCCCGGGCATGTTTCAGCAATAACAGGCTCATCAATTTTTAACTTCATCCCTGAAAAATATAAAATAAGCTGCGTCATAACAGGTTTTGAACCGACAGATATATTGCAAGCAATCCTGATGTTAGTCAGGCAGGTAAATCAAAAAAGATCTTCAGTAGAAATCCAGTACAAACGTGCAGTTACAGTGAAAGGCAATACAATTGCTCAGGAAAATTTAAAAGAAGTTTTTGAACACTGTGATGCACGCTGGAGAGGTTTCGGGGTGATTCAATCAAGCGGGCTTTGCCTTCAAAAAAAGTATGAAAGATTCAACGCTGATGTTCAAATGCCTCTTTCAATCAGATCTAAGGAAGATGACAGCCGGTGCATTTGTGGCGAAATCCTCAGGGGGATGAAAACACCTGAAGAGTGCCCGCTCTTTGCAAATTTATGTATCCCTGAAAATCCGGTAGGTGCATGCATGGTTTCAAATGAAGGTTCTTGTAATACCTGGTACAAATACAAACTTGTCAGATGAACGATCTTATCTCTTTAAATCACGGAAGTGGTGGCAAACAGACACACGAGCTTATCAAACAAGTGTTTGCAGGGAGGTTCGGTATGCCTGAACCTTTAACAGATTCTGCCATTCTTAAAGAGATGGGAAAAACTTTGGTTTTTACTACGGATTCCTATGTTATTGATCCACTGTTTTTTCCCGGTGGCAATATTGGGAAGCTTGCCATCTGTGGTACAGTGAATGACCTGGCAGTTTCGGGTGCAGAACCAAAATATATCGCAGCTTCATTTATTATTGAAGAGGGTTTTCCTGTAAACGATCTTGTTGCAATTGCAGATTCAATGGCTGATGAAGCAACGAACGCAGGAGTGAAAATAGTGACAGGGGATACGAAAGTTGTGGAAAAGGGAAAATGCGACAAACTTTTCATTACGACTTCCGGAACAGGAATCCTTGATCACAGCAGGGAGCATATCAGTACCGGCAAACACATTAAACCAGGCGATAAGCTGATTATTAATGGTCCGCTGGGGAATCATTCCATCGCTGTTGCCGGGGCTCGTAACAAGCTCAGCTTCACCACTCCTGTAACTTCTGATTGTGCATCGCTGAACCATCTTATAGAGGATGTTCTGAAAAGCTGCAAAGAGATTCATTTTATGCGCGACCTGACCAGAGGTGGTCTTGCCGGTGTTCTGAATGAACTTGCAGGTATGACAGGATCTGGTATCAGCATTAATGAGGTCTCTATCCCGGTTGATGATCCTGTTAAAGGAGTATGCGAGATGCTGGGATTTGATCCGCTATATCTTGCAAATGAGGGAAAGGTTCTGATTGTTAGCAGTGCTGGGGAGACTGAAAAAGCAGTTGAAATTCTCAGGTCAGATAAATTGGGAAAATACTCTTCAGTAATTGGAGAAATTGTGCCAGATAAGAGAAACCTTGTAATATTAAATACATTTGCCGGAGGGAAAAGAATACTTGATATGCCTTCGGGAGTTCAGCTTCCAAGAATCTGTTAATGAATAAGTTATGCACGAAATACGAATTGCAGAAGATCTCTCGGCCATTGTGCTTGAAACAGCTAAACGTGAAAAACTTTCGAAGGTGACAAAGGTGAATATCAGTTTTGGAGTACTGGTGCAGATTGTTCCTGATATTTTTATTTTTGCTTTCTGCGAAACAGTAAGAAATTCAATCGCGCAGGATGCTGAAGTAAATATTGAAATAGTTCCTGTAAAGATGATTTGCAAAAAGTGTGGAAACGATTTTGGGGTGGAAGAAAATAGGTTTGTATGCGATAATTGCAGTTCAACCGACATGGAAATCATTCATGGTAAAGAATTATTTATTAAAAGTATAGAAGGAGAGTAGCCAATGGAAATCAAGATAATGAAGAATATTCTGGACAGAAACCAGAACAAAGCAGGAGAAGTGAGGAATTTGCTTGCAGCTAAAAAAGTGTTGATGGTAAATTTAATAAGCTCACCCGGCGCAGGGAAAACAACTTTACTTGAACGCACCTGTGAAGAATTGAATAAGAAATTCCGGATTGGGATAATTGAGGGCGATATAACAACAGACAGAGATGCCCAGCGTCTGAAGAAATACAACCTCCCGATTGTAGTAATCAATACCGAAGGTGGTTGTCATCTCGATTCCCACAGTATCTCAAAAGTTATAGATTCATTTGATTTAGATAATCTTGATGTTTTGTTTGTAGAGAATGTCGGCAACCTCATCTGCCCGTCTCAATTTGACCTGGGTGAAACCTTCAAGCTGGCAATAGTCAGCACCACTGAAGGCGATGATAAACCTGGTAAATATCCAATGCTTTTCAGGGAAGCGAAAGCGGTTCTGCTAAATAAGATTGACCTGATACCATATACAAATTTCAAAAGGGAGACTTTTAATTCTGATTTAAAGAATATTAATGGACAAGTCCCCTTATTTGAGATTTCCTGCACGCGGGGAGACGGATTGAAAGAATGGATAAAATGGATAAGCGAGCAGATTATTTCTACCTCTTCCACGGAGGTGTAATAGGCAAGACCTTTCTGAACTCAGCCAGTAAAGACTCTTCATAAGAACCGGCAAATGTTCCGTTGAGAAATCTTTCAAGTCCTTCATTCAGAAGCTTTTTCCACGATTGATCCTCTTGCCCCGGGACTACTGGATAGAAAAGTACATTGTTGGTTTGTGCAGCGAGCATATCGCCAAATGCGTCGCCTATAAGCAGAATTTTATCGTCAGGATATTTACCTTTAGCAGCAACCGCTATATGTTCTGCTTTTGTTCCATGCTCCTGCGCTGCTATCATCCTGACATATTTTTTGATATCATTTTCAAGCCATTCGCGTTCAAGAGCTTCCAGCGGAGTCTGTGATACAACAATAATATCAGCAATTTGAGAAATCTTTTCGATAGCTTTTACTGCATAATAAAAAGGAGGGATATCATGAAGCCACTCGCTGATCTCCCTGTTTACCGACTCTGACCATTTTACAACAACCTCCAGCGATTTGTCATTTTTATTTTCAAAGTATTTCCTCAGTGTTGAATTCCCGAGTTTAGTTTCGGTACTTATCCATTCTTTTAATGCACTCATATCGGGGAGCTTGAATCCAGTTTCTTTTATCTCTTCCCGATCACTAAGAAGATCAAAAACTTTGATCATAGCTGGAAACCTGTTGCCACCGCGGTAAACGGAATAAAGGTTTACGAATTCCCATGTTTCGCGAAGCAGTTTTGAAACAGGAAAAAGGTTGAAATATTTAAGAGCATTTGGAATAAAGAATTCTTTTTGCTTTACTTCCATGGAATCAAAAACACAGCCGTCGGAATCGATACCGATAAAGAAATCATGATTCGGTTTCAGGTTCTTTAAAATTGACTGGTAATCCATGATTAAAAAATTTCTATAAATATAGACAATTCATCTGATATGAGACAGCAAGTCTCGCAGATGCGGGACGATCAAGACAGTCCGCCATTTGGTGGACATAAAGACGACGAGCGAATCGAGTAAGACAGCGACTGAAAGGAGCCAGACAGCGACCGAATAGAGCAAGCCTTGTTTAGTTTGATTCTAAATTAGAAAGTATGACATTTGTAAGTTTTTTTTCAGGAGTATTGTTATTAAATTAGCGGCGCTTTTCAAAAGCTATAATTGTAGTGTAAATAATAATTAATTACTTAAAAATCAGATAGAAATGTACCACGTAGGAAATCTTGTAAAGGAACTATCCAACAAGCATGGCCGAGCAAGGGAAAGTCTTATGCCTATACTCCAGGGTATAGTCGACAGACATAATTATCTTACCGATGAAGCCATGGTTGAAGTAGCGAAGGAGCTGGATATTTCAGCTGCAGAAGTTTATGGAACAGCATCATTTTATACTTTTCTCGATACTAATGTCAGAGGAAAATATGTGATAAGAGTGTGTAAAACAATAACATGCTCGATGAAAGGCAAGGGTGAAATCATTCAGACACTTGAAGACATTCTTAAAATCAAGGTAGGCGAAACCACTTCTGACAAACAATTCAGCCTGATTGAAACAAACTGCATAGGCTGGTGCCATAAAGCTCCTGCAATACTGATTAATGAAATGCCTTATACGGAGCTTACTCCTGAGAAAATTGTTGAGATAATTAAAGGTTATATGCAAAAAAAATAATACCCTGTGCAAAATGGAAAAAAGAGGATTAAATAAGGTAGATCTTATCTTCGAAAAAATAGACGCAAAAGAGGTTCTTACAAAAGCTTTTAAGATGTCTTCGGAAGAGATCATTCAGCAGGTACTCGATTCAGGGCTTAAAGGACGCGGAGGTGCCGGATTCCCGACTGGTCTTAAATGGAAATATACGGCAGCAGTTAAAGAATCTGAAAAATATATTGTATGTAATGCTGATGAGGGTGAGCCCGGAACATTTAAAGACAGGGAGATACTCGACAAGGTAGCTTACAAAGTATATGGAGGAATGGTAATTGCCGGTAAAGCGATTGGTGCAAAAAAAGGTATCGTTTATCTCAGGGGAGAATACAGATTTATGCTTCCTCAGCTGATGATTGAGCTCGAATCGTTCCACAAATTAATTAAACAGATCGGATTCGATTTTAAATTAAACTATTGTCTTGGAAGTGGAGCTTATATCTGCGGAGAAGAGAGCGCACTTTTCGAATCAATTGAAGGCGGCCGAGGTGAACCACGTAATAAGCCACCATACCCGACAACTTCCGGTGTTTTTAATAAGCCAACCGTAATCAATAATGTTGAGACATTAGTCACAGCAATGATGATAATAACGCATGGACCAGAATCTTACAGTCATCTTGGAACCAAAGATTCACGTGGTTCAAAAGTATTCTCAGTATCTGGCGATACTCCAATACCAGGTATTTTTGAGCTTGAACTCGGTATGTCAGTGCAGGAGTTTGTAAATGAATTTGGAGATGGCGACACAAAAGCGGTACAGGTTGGAGGTGCATCGGGTTTCTGTGTACCAAGGAAAAAATTTGGGAGTACCATCATAGGTTTTGAAGGTGTCCCTACAGGCGGTTCAATGAAGCTGTTCAACAGCTCAAGATCGATGTACAATGTTCTTCACAACTATCTTGATTTCTTTGCAGAAGAGTCATGCGGGCAATGTACTCCATGCAGGGTCGGATGCCAGCAGCTGCTTAAAGGTGTACAGAAAGTCAAGAAAGGAGAAGTGAAAACAACCTATCTGAATGAACTGATAAAACTTGCTGATACAATGAAAGTTGCATCAAAATGTGGTCTCGGACAATCAGTGGGTAACGCCTTTAGAACTATTGTTGAAAACTTCAGGGAAGAAATCATTTATTAATATAATAATGTACAGAAATAATGATAAGTCTTAGTATAAATCATCAGAAAATTTCAGTTCAGCCGGGGACAACAGTTCTTGATGCTGCAAGAAAACTGAAAATAAATATCCCGACATTATGTAATCATCCCGATTTATGTGTGGCAGGAAACTGCAGGGTTTGTGTTGTTGAACAGACAGGAGCAAGGACTCTCATTGCAGCATGCGCAATGCCGGTTGCAGAAGGTATGGATATCCACACCAACACATTAAAAGTAAGAAATGCCCGAAAGCATATTGTAGAGCTTCTCCTTTCTGAACACAGGTCTGATTGCACAAAATGTTATAAAAACCAGAAATGTGAACTCCAGGCTCTGGCAAATGAATTTGCATTCGGAGATACTATTTTTCTTGATCTTACCGAAGATCATCCCTATACCATAGACAGGTCTTCTCCATCATTCATGAAGGACGATAGCAAATGTATCCATTGTCAGCGTTGTGTCAGAACATGTACCGAGTTGCAGTATATTTCAGCAATTGCTGTCGCAAACAAAGGCGCTCATCAGAAAATATCTTCATTTCACGACAGGCCGATGAGTCATGTTGTATGTACCAACTGCGGGCAGTGTGTTAACCGTTGCCCCACCGGTGCACTTGTTGAAAAAACATATATCGACCAGGTCTGGGATGCTATTTATGATAAGGAAAAACATGTAGTTGTTCAGACAGCACCGGCTGTAAGAGTGGCACTTGGTGAAGATCTTGGTTATGATCCGGGAGAAAGAGTAACCGGGAAAATGGTTACTGCTCTCAGACAGCTTGGTTTTGATTCAGTTCTCGATACCGACTTCAGCGCTGATCTGACTATCATGGAGGAGGGAACAGAACTGCTTACAAGATTGAAGAAAATACTTGTCGATGGTGATAAGGAATTAGGTCTTCCGATGTTTACTTCATGTTCACCGGGATGGATCAAGTTCATCGAACATAAATATCCCGAGTTCCTTTCAAATCTGTCGACATGCAAATCACCGCAGCAGATGTTTGGAGCACTTGCGAAGACATTTTATGCATCGAAAATGAGACTCGATCCTTCAAAGATTGTATCTGTTTCGATAATGCCATGCACTGCAAAAAAATATGAAGCCGACAGGCCTGAAATGAGATCCAGCGGATACAAGGATATTGATTATGTTCTCACAACCAGGGAGCTTGCTGTAATGATCAAGCAGGCAGGAATCGATTTCAAAAACCTTGAACCGTCTCATTATGATTCAATTATGGGCGATTCGACAGGTGCAGCAGTTATCTTCGGTGCGACAGGAGGTGTAATGGAAGCAGCTCTTCGTACTGCTTATGAGATTGTAACCGGAAGGGAAGTTCCTTTTGCAAACCTCAATATTACTCCGGTTCGCGGAATGGAAGGAGTCAAAGAGGCAAAAATTAAAATCGAAGGCTGTACTAACGACTGGAAATTCCTTGAAGGTGTAGAACTGAAAGTCGCAATAGCTCATGGACTTGTAAATGCGAACAAGATTATGAGGCAGGTCAGAAAAGGTAAATCTCCATATCATTTTGTTGAAATAATGGCATGCCCCGGTGGATGCATTGGCGGCGGCGGACAGCCTATACCTACCAGCATGGAGATCAGGAAAAAGCGTATGAAAGCTATATATTCAGAAGATGAGCACATGGTACTTCGCAAATCCCATGAGAATCCTGATGTGATAGCCATTTACAAAGAATTCCTTGGCAAACCAAACAGCCATGCATCACATGAGCTTCTCCATACACATTATGTGGAACGGGAAAGCTACTAGATAATAAAAACCGCCCTGAGCGAAGCCGAAGGGCGGTTTTTTATGAGATTCAGAAATTTTTTGAAACTTAATTAATTATGGAAACCCATTATAACTGGAAATCCAAGTTTTTCAGAAGCAAATTTGAAATATACCAGTACGAAAACCTTGTCGGAGAAATAAAAAATAAAAGCTTTGAACGGAAAACTTCCGGAGAGCTGAATGGACGTAAGCTGATGTTTGAAACCAAAGGTTTTTTCAAACAGGAGCACAGGATTATTGATCAGAAGGATGATTCAGTTATTGTTCAGATCATTTTTAATATCTGGAAAACAAAAACAACGATCAGATATGATAATAAAGATTACCAGTGGCAATATGATAATTTCTGGAATACGAAATGGAGCATCAGCAATGAAAACGGAGTTCTGATCAGGTATCAATCAAGTTTTTCCAGCGGAGAAATAACTTCATACACCGGAGATGAAGTTCTTATCCTGACAGGTTTGTTTATAAAGAATTATTTCAAACAAAGAGCCGCCGCCGCTGCTGCAGCAACCTAGAAAGTTATGTAAGTCATGCAAGCATTCAGTCTTCCGTGTTTTTCTTTTGTCTTTTAACATCCCCCTTACCCCCTCAAGGGGGGAATTACAATCGCTGCCCTTGTTTCTTTGATCTTTGATCTTTTGTTTTTTATCTTTTGTATTTGATCTTCTTAAGCAGCCATGCTATATTCTCCCCAAGCGTCTTCATTATCTGCATACCTTCCTCATCTTTAAGTACTTCACCTTTCTCTCTGCCAATACCGATATTCCAGTATGATGAACCCGGAATGATCATTTCATTTATTAAAAAGAAATGATTAATACTGTCGAAGGCATGAATTGCACCGGCGCGCCTTACTGAAATGACAGCTGCTCCGATCTTCTTCTTTAGCGGATTGCCGGCTCCGCGAAGTGAATAACCGGCGACATCAATAAGCGCTTTGGCTTCAGCTGAAACATCTGAAAAATATGTCGGCGAACCTATAATAATAGCATCAGCGTCCACCATTTTTTCAATGCATTTGTTTAAAACAACATTGTCCTGATGACATCTGCCATCTTTTGCTTTCCTGCATTTCATACAGGCAATGCATCCATTGACTTTTTTGCCTCCAAGCTGGATAAACTCAGTTTTTATTCCGTTATCTTCAAGGACATTCAGAACTTCTTTTATAAGGATTTCAGTATTTCCTCCCTTTCTGGGGCTGCAGTTTATCCCAATTGCTTTCATGATATAGATTTTTTACGAAGATAAATAATAAACCTTTGTAACTATCTTTATATTTCTAACTTTAAGAACTCCAAGTACTCCAGGCACTTTACACCTACGCCAAGGCTTCGGTGTACAAGGTAGGCACTTCTTCATGAAAAAGATTATACACATCGACATGGATGCTTTCTTTGCTTCTGTTGAGCAGCTCGATAATCCGGAGCTGAAAGGTAAGCCCGTGGCAGTGGGAGGGAGCGGAGAAAGACATGTTGTTGCTGCTGCCAGCTATGAAGCCAGAAAATTCGGTGTGAGATCAGCAATGCCATCTGTAACTGCTAAAAGATTATGCCCTGACCTGATATTTGTGAGGCACCATTTTGAACGTTATGAAGAGATGTCAAAAAAGGTGTTTGAAATTTTTTATGAATATACCGATATTGTAGAACCTCTTTCAATTGATGAAGCATTCCTTGATGTTACAAATGATAAAAAGAATATAGGTTCTGCGACTTTAATAGCGAAAGAAATTAAGGCTGAAATCAGAAAACGGACTGGTCTTACTGCTTCCGCAGGGATTTCATACAATAAGTTCCTTGCTAAGATAGCTTCAGACATAAAAAAACCTGATGGTCTGTTCGTAATAAAACCAGAAGAAGCAGAGAGTTTTATTTATGAGCTTCCTGTAGAAAAATTTTATGGTATCGGAAAAGTTACAGCCGGGAAAATGCATAAGCTGGGTATTCATAAGGGCGCTGATCTTAAGAAGCTTGATTTACAGGATCTGATAAGAAATTTTGGAAAGGCAGGTAAGTTTTATTTCGATATCGTAAGGGGAATTGATGAACGTGTTGTGGAGACTGAATCTGAGCGCAAATCGATTGGGACGGAGCTTACTTATGAAAAAGACCTGACAAAAGATTTTGAGATCATAGCCGAATTATACAAGGTAGAAAAAGAATTAATGGAGCGTCTTGAACATGCCGGAACAACCGGACGAACAATTACAGTGAAGGTTAAATTTTCTGATTTCAGGCAAATCACCAGAAGCAGAACTCTTCAGGGCTATGTACGTGATTTTGAAACACTTCATAGAGAGGTAGCAGAAATCAGAAAATCTCTAAACCTTGCAGGATCTAAAATCAGGTTGCTTGGTGTTTCGGTATCAAATCTTGAATCAGAGAATTGTGAAGAAAGGCAGATGAATTTGTTTGTTTAGGGAGGAAAGTGAAAAAAAGATAGCAAGACTATTATTCTATCATCCCTACGGCAACAGTTTCGTTAGTCCCCTCCTCAATAAAGATCAGGCTGCCGGTGATATTGTTTTTTTTGTAACTATCAAAGAATAATCGTTTTGCTGTCAGGATGCTGATATTTGCGATATCATTCATATTAATGAGAAGATCATCAGTCACCTTTTCAAGAGTATTGATGTTCATTTTGTAATTGACTGATTTAATCACACAGCTTGTTTCATTTGTATAATTCCTCACGATATACCTGCCTCCAGATTTTAAAGGCTTTTCATTGAACCAGCAGGTCGTCAGAGTAATGTCATTACCTGATTGAGGTAATTTACCCGGCTTTACAATCATGTCGCCACGGCCGATATCTATCTGATCTTCAAGGGTCAGGGAGACAGAATCGCCTGCCGTGGCTGATTTAAATTGTTTTTCGAGGGAATCAATGTTTTTAATTTTTGATTTCAAAAAGGAGGGGAGGACAGTTACCTCATCACCAATATGAAATGTTCCGCCGGCAACTCTACCTGAGTAACCACGGTAATCATGAAATTCCTTAGAATCGGGTCGAATAATAGTCTGGACCGGAAACCGTGCATCAGATGAATTTTTATTTTTCTTTATTTCGATGGTTTCAATCAGGTGAAGGAATGTATTTCCGGTATACCATGGCATATTTTTAGATGGTTCCACAACATTGTCGCCGTATTTTGCACTTATTGGTATATAATGTGCATCTTCAATATTGAGTTTTTTGACGAGACCGGCCAGTGTTTTTTTGATATCGAGAAAGCAATCTTCAGAATAGCCTGTCATATCCATCTTATTGATGCAGAATACAAGATGCCTGATATCAAGCAGAGTTGCAATATACGAGTGTCTCATGGTCTGTTCAAGAACACCTTTCCGTGCATCGATAAGTATCACTGCAAGATCGGCAGTACTTGCGCCGGTGACCATATTTCTCGTATACTGAATATGCCCGGGAGTATCAGCAATGATGAACTTCCTTGTGGGTGTTGAAAAATATCTGTATGCCACGTCAATTGTAATCCCCTGTTCTCTCTCAGCCCTAAGGCCGTCTGTCAGCAGCGACAGGTCTATGTCTTCTTTCCCAAGCCGTCTGCTCGATTCGACAATATGATCCATCTGATCATCGAATATTGATTTGCTGTCGTATAGCAGCCTTCCGATAAGAGTGCTTTTTCCGTCATCCACACTCCCTGCTGTTGTAAATCTCAGCAGACTTTTATACTTGCTTTCTCCGTTAATTTTCATTTTGAACTGATTGCTTTTTATGTTCCGTGTTCCGTGTTCCGTGTTCCGGGTTCCGCGTTGTCAGATATTTGAACCCGGAACTTTGAACTCTGAACTTCAAAAATATCCTTCTTTTTTCCGGTCTTCCATAGCTGCTTCCGACCTTTTGTCGTCGTACCTTCCACCCCGCTCAGTAACTCTGGTAGCTGCTATTTCAGTGACGATTTCTTCCAGCG
>JBGOXH010000081.1:0-10828 GCA_041479075.1 Bacteroidia bacterium
CAGTATTCCAGGGATATTTGCTTATCGGAGAAAAGAATTTTATGAGATACTTTCCTTCAGTTCCGGGGAGTTCAATATTCCTTATTACAGGAAAGCCTGAGTTATCTGAACTTTACCTGAACACACTGAATGAAAGATTCTCAGAATATGGATTCTCATCAGAAACTGCTTCTGAAAAGCTTGCATCCTTTTTTCAGGTCACAAACACGTATCTTAATGTATTTACTGTTCTAGGAGTTTTCGGAATTGTGCTTGGGGTAATCGGATTAGGATTTGTCCTGATGAGAAACTTTAACCAGCGAAAAAGTGAATTTGCCCTGATGATGGCATCAGGATACACCCAAAACAAGATCAGAGCTCTGATTTTTGGAGATCAGGTTTTAGTTCTTTTATGGGGAATTCTTACCGGTACATCTTCAGGACTTATTGCCACTTTACCCTCAATAAAAAGCAACTATGAGATGCCATGGAGCATTATTCTGATTATGATTTTTGCTATTTTAATAGTCGGATTACTTACTCTGTGGCTATCTGTCAGAGGTGTCAACAGTAAAAAGCTTGTGAGTCAGCTGAGAAGAGAATAGCTTAGTTATTACCGACTGCAACAAGGTAATGCTGGGTTCTGAAAAAGATAATACCATCAGTAATAGCAGGTGCTGTCATGCAGATATCATTCAATGGGAACTCACCAAGTAGTTTGAATGTATCTCCATCCCCGATGATATATACTGTTCCTTCCTCATCAACAATATATATTTTCCCGTCAGATGCAACAGGTGAAGCAATAAAGCTTTTTGTCTGGCCAAGTTTTGCGTCGTATATTGTGTTTCCTGTTAAAGGATCAAGGCAATTAATAATGCCATTCCAGTTCATATTATAGAGACGGTTATTATAAAGAAGCAATGTATGAATGTAAGAACCTCCGCGTGGCTTACTCCAGAGAATTCCGGAATTTGATGTTTCACCTTCCTTGAGAGTAATATCACCGGATGCACTGTTTTTGACAGCTATGATCGGAGAATTCCGTCCATGGGCACTGTTAAAATATATAAGTCCGTTACCGATTATTGGGGTAGGTATCTGGATATCTCCTCCTCCGGACATTTTCCAAATTTCTTTCCCTGTTTCAAAATCATAACTTCCTCTGTGCTTGAAACCATTTACGGTAATATATGTTTTGCCTTCATAAGAATAAATGTTAGGTGTGCACCAGCCAGGATATTCATCCCTGGACACTTTCCATCGTTCCTTACCGGTTTTAAGATCGTAGGATGCGAGGAATGAATTTTCCAGAACATCGCACTGGATTATTACCGCATCATTGTAAATTATGGGTGAACTTGCAAATTCCCATTCCGCATTTTTCATAGTAACCCAAACAGATTTCAATACTCCGAAGTTCTTTTGCCATTGCAGGTTACCATTAAAATCATAACAATAGAGCCCTTCTGATCCAAAAAATACAACAACGTACTTACCGTCAACGGCAGCTGTAGGATTCGCATGCGTTGACTTGGGATGTCGCTTCATTTTTGGCACACCTATATGCGAAGTTCTTTCCCAGATTATTTTCCCTGTGTTTTTATCTATGCAATAGATCTTCCAGGCATGTACCGACGTATCATTAACTGAAGTAACATCACCATAGAGGCCGGGTTTGAATCCTGCTTTATCAGCATCGCTTATTGCAGTGGTAATAAATAATTTATCCCCCCATATAGCCGGACTGGAAATTCCCATTCCGGGTATGCTTATTTTCCACTTTATGTTGATCATCTTCTGCAGGTCGAATGTTGATGGCAGATTTGCATTATCAAGCACACCTGATGATAAATAACCACGATATCCGGGCCACTGGCGTTCGGGCACGACCTGGCCGTAAGAATAAAATGGAATAAGAAAAATTATAATTACCAGTGCGGGAAAGTTTTTCGTTTTCATAATTTTAGCTTAGAGATTCTATAATATGGATATTGTTTGTCGGTGAGTAAAATGCAGTGTTTTGCTTTTCAGAACTTTAGATTATAGTTAATTGAAATTATATGATTATCGTGAGCCGATTTGACGGGCAAATAATCGTGTTCAAAGATATATTCAAGTTCGATTGAGTGCTTCTTGGCGATACTGTATTCAATTCCGGTTGCGAACCTGTTTTTCTCAACATTCTTGTCAGCATCTTTAGATAATGGAAGGAATGTTTCTGCATAAAGATATGGGTTGACCGGAAAAGAAGGTGTCTTATAGGTTGCTTTTAATTTGATCCTGCCGGTATAATCAGTAAAATCGTTTTTATTATCATATGTTTTGATCCTTGTCTGGAACCTGGCACGGCAGGCAAAAACAAAATCCGAAACTTTCAGGTTTCCTTTAAGATCAACAAATATTTTATGCTGGTACAAGTATTTGTCTAAATCTTCTTCATATTTGTCAGTAAGCCTGTATGAGGCTGCTGCAGAAAGAAAACCGGTGAATTTATATTCCAAACCTGCTTCGATGTAACCTTGCTCTACTTTGCCGGCATTTTCAAAGGTACGTACCATAGCGGAAGCATCAATTTCAAGTCTCTTAATAATGTTCTTATTCACCGATGCACCATACCATATCCCGAAATCGTTATCCTGTGCAAAAACCGTAAAAGGCAATAATAGAAACAGAATAAAACAGAACTTTTTAATTACCCTTATCGTCATTACAATAAATTGTCTAATTACCAAAGTTTATTTTGAAATATTGTTTGATTTATTAAAAGTTGGAGTCTGCCATTCAAATGACCCGGTTCCGTCAGGATTTCTTGCATAGGCAATCTCAAGAGTCTGGGCTCCATATTCAACTTTATCAATAACTGAAAGGTCGGGATTTACAAAAAGAACTTTCTCTCCTGCTGATGAGAGCTTGAAGTTAGAATGTAATCCATTCTGAGTAGTATCAGCATCTGCCCAGATTATCAGATAGCCATCAGCGGAAATAAAGGTGCCGGTTGGTATTTGCCATTTTGACAGGTTGTTCTTACTATCACTCAGGTAATATCCTGAAAGATCCAGCGATACAGGAGCCTTGTTGTACATTTCAATCCAGTCGTCAAACTCTCCGTCCTGGTCAGCGGCTATGGTATAATTAACCGGTAAAAGTTCATTAATAACCACACTTGATTCAACAGAATAATATTTCTTACATGAGAAATTACAGAGTGCGATAATAATCAGGAAGGGGACTAACTCAGCTTTTATCATTATAAAACAATTATTTTGCATTAATAGTCTTCAGGAAGAAGATCATACTCTTTCCATTCATCCAGCGGAAGCGGAAGATCGTTGATCAATCCGGTATAAATGTCAAAGATCCATCCATGGAAATACAATTTTTTATTGTTTCTGAATGCCCTTTGAATTATTGGAGTCCGCAACAGATTTTTTAACTGAGATATAACATTCATCTCCGAGAGTTTGTCGTACATCTTGATCTTATCTCCAATTGACTCAAGTTCTTTTTTATGAAAATGATACAGATCGCTGATCTGACTCACCCAGTTTTCCACAATATCTTCTTCATTTAATCCCTCTACGGCAGCTTTTACTCCTCCGCACTTATAATGACCGAGGACAATAATATGTTCAATATTCAGAATTTCAACAGCATATTCAATTATTGAAAGGAGATTGATATCGGTAAGATTAATCTGATTGGCGATATTCCTGTGAACAAAAAGCTCTCCTGGTTCTGACTCGGTAATTGACTCGAGGGGTATCCGGCTATCAGAACAGCCTATGAAAAGGAATTTAGGTTTCTGCGGTTTTGCAAGCTCTTCAAAATATGATTTATCTGTTTTCAGCTTTTCTGCAGCCCAGTTATGGTTTTTTCTCAACAGATCCGAATAATCATTATGTTGAATCATACGTTATCGTCATTTAGCATTTATTTAACCCAAGATTAAGAACCGGTTTCTTTGATTGATTCAATGAATTCAGAATTACAAGAGCCGCACCCAGTGCAGTAGCATTAAAGATTTCGGAAGTAAATACATTATTCATGGAATATGCATCAGAGATGAGCTTCAGGAACAATGGATTATTAGAGAATCCTCCTGTAATATAAATATTTTCAATGTCGTTATCAGCAGGTATCACAAGATCAATTGCTTCCACTGTCAGCTCTGATAGTTCGATCATCAGCTGATGATAAGCTTCCTCAAACGACTTAAACACAAAGAAATCATTCTTTAATTTAAGGTTTCGTGAATAAGGTTGATTCTCAAAGTAAAATCTCTTTTCATTATATTTCTTTCTGCAGATTTCAATAAGCTTTAAATCAGGTTTCAATCCTTTATAATAATCCGCACTTGTTCTGAAGTGATCATTTATTCTGCCTATTGCCTCTTCGTGCAGATGACCAATGAAAAGCCTTGAAGATTTTACCGGCTGTTTGGTGATGCTTAAATAGCAAAGGCAATCGTGGTCGAGCTGTTCTGCTGTCAGCTTTTCAGTATTAAAGGGATTCATATTGATGCACCAGGTGCCTGTCGAAATTAACAGGAACTTTCCGATACTGCTCGTAAAATATGGTGCAAGTGACGATGAGCTGTCGTGTATTCCGATTCCGGCCTGAATTCTTTTTCCATCGACTATGACTTCATTAAGTGTACTTATATCCGCTGGTGCCGGTAAATTAAGTTCCTCCTCCTTTACCCAGTGATGGTACTTCATTTTGTCAAAATCCCATAATGCAGTATGGCATCCTATTGATGTATGCTCTGAATAGACCTTTTTTGTCAGCAGATATGACAGGTACTGAGGGAAATGAAGTATATTATGGACTTTCTTAAAAACTTCAGGTTTAGTGTATTTCAACCATAAAGCCTGCATCCCTGAATTCAGCATGCCAAGAGCTGGCGAAGCAGTTCTTCTGCAGAATTCATCCTGGCCGCCATGTGCTCGATAAATCTTTTCAGGTATCTTGTCATCAATGGGTTTGAGATAATTATATATAGGTGTAACTCTTTTCCCTTCTTTGTCAAGATATGCCAAAGTTGCACCATACGTGGCAAAGTTTACACCGGTGAGGTCATATTTATCAGAGTGAGCAAGGTTCAGAATTGATTCATAGATCCATTTTTCAATTTTCTCAATATCGTCACATTCAAAACCATCATCATCGGTTATTTCAGGAAACCTCTCTTCGGTCTCGGATAAAATATTAAGATCGTAATCAAATAAAAGGATCTTTTTATTGGTTTTTCCGACGTCGAAAATTGCTATAACTTTTTCTTTCATCTTTTCCTCAGAACCTCTTTTTCATATTTTACGATCTCGGTAATATAGTCCTGTCCGACAGGAACATTGTTTTTCATGCAATAATAATCCCAGACAGCTCCAAAGGGCTTTGATTTCATAAGTTCAAGCAGCGACAATCTTTCAAAGTTCTTACCCTGATCTTCATATTTGACAAGCGTTGCATGGGGCTCAAGGAATGCATACATGAAAGCCATCTGCGCTGCTCGGGTGCCGATAACATAAGCTCCAATTCTGTTCAGGCTGGCATCGAAGAAATCGAGACCTATATTTACTCTGCCAAGTGCATTTGCACGAACAATTTCCTGGGCAATAAGTAAAAGCTCATCATTAAAAGTAAGAACATGATCACTGTCCCAGCGAACACCCCTGGTAAGATGCAATAGCAGTTCATCGATATACAGGAGGATTGATGATATCTTATCGCCAACCTGTTCAGTGGGGTGAAAATGACCATTATCGAGGGTAATCATTGTATTATTCTTAATTGCATATCCCAGGTAAAAATCATGGGATCCTACAACCATTGATTCCGATCCTATTCCAAAAAGCTTGCTCTCGATTGAATCTTTGAGATATTTTTTTGGATACTTAACTGAAAAGATTTCATCAAGTGATTTTTTCAATATTTTTCTGAGTGTGTACCTGTCGACGGGGGTATCTTTTGATCCGTCAGGGATCCAGATGTTATGAACTGAAGGAACACCCAGCTGTTTGCCCATTTCAGCGCTGATCTTACGGCATCGTTTTGTATGCTCTACCCAGAACTTCCTTATCTTCGGGTTCTTACTGGCCAATGTGAATCCATCGTCAGCCAGTGGATGAGAAAAGCATGTACAATTAAAATCAAGACCTATTTTTCTTTTCTTTGCCCAGTTTATCCATCCCTGGTAGTGTTTGACCTCAATCTGATCACGATCTACAAGCTTCCCTCCGAATTCGCCATATATTGCATGAAGATTCAGTCTTTGTTTGCCGGGAAGCAAAGACATCGCCTTATCAAGATCGGCTCTCATCTGAGCAATTGTTTTAGCTTTTCCCGGAAAGTTCCCTGTCGCCTGAATTCCACCACCTCCAAGTTCAGCTCCGAGCTTTTCAAATCCACCGACATCATCGGTTTGCCAGCAGTGAAGGCTGATCACAACCTTATCCATTTCTTTCAACACTTTTCCTGTATCGATTCCCAGTTCTGCATATTGCTGTTTTGCAAGCTGATAGGATTTTTCAATGACATCTTTTTTCATATTATTTAAGGTTTGAATTTTATTACTTTTAATTAAGGTACAAGGTACATGGTGCACGGTACACGGTCATTCCATATAGAATACCTGCTCAAGGGGGATTGATATTGGAGAGTTGTCGGGATTAGTTTCCATGATATCAGCCATGTATTTCCACCATTTTTTCACAATTTCTGTTGTCCCCAGGTCCTGTGAAGATGCCAATCCGGATTGCTCCTGATAAGCGAACAGAGTATTAGTTTCTTCGTCCAGAAAAATAGAATAGTTTCCAATCCCTTCATTTTTAAGCAGTTTGACCAGTTCAGGCCATATTTCACTATGCCTTTTTCTGTACTCCTCTTTAAAGCCGGGATATAGCTTCATTTTAAAACCAAATCTTTTTGTCATATATATATAAGGTATTAACCGAGTTTAACAATAAATGTGGAAAGAATAAGGATAATGATTCCGATCAGCAAAACAACCATAGTCTTTTTGCTGACACCTTTCCATTCTTTGAGCAATATGCCCCAGATATTACTGAATGAAATGTTTAAAGCCATCAGAATGCTCCATGCATAAGGAATCATTGAAGCCGGCAGCTTGCTCTTTCCCATTCCGAAAAACTGAAACTGCATAAACCACAGAAAGCCGGCGAGGAAAGTAAACAAAATGTTATTCAGGATAATTGAACCACCTCCTGTAATGTAATCACGTATAGTGCCATTCTTTATATTCAAAAAAAGGCAATATGCCAGATTAGTAATGAAACCGCCCAGCAAAATAAAAACAAGGACCGGATTGTCGTGGAATAACGGATCAGTATTGAATTTATCGCTAATGGCAAGATCGCCGATAGGTTTGCCAAAATCGAGACCAAAGCTAAAACAGGCGCTCATAACACCAGCGAAAATAGCAATTAGCAATCCTTTCTTCAGTGCAAATTCTTTTACAGCCTGCCTGCGTTCTTCCTCACTTAATCCTTTACTTTTGAGTGCTCCGGCATAACCAATAATTGTAATACCAACAATACAGATAATTACACCGATTATAGTAAGTATTCCAGCCCTGGTTGCAAAGAGCTGACCACCAGCCACAATTGGCGGTATCAGAGTTCCGAATGCAGCGCAGAAGCCCAATGCTATACTTTGACCCAGAGCTACACCAAGATAACGAATACTCAGACCGAATGTTAAGCCCCCTATTCCCCATAGTGCACCAAAAAGCATAGCTAAAAGTTTGGCTTTAAGCGGTGCTTCAGACAGAACATGGAAGAGATTACCACCAGGAACAGCAAAATAAGCAAACAGCCATGGAGCTATCAGCCAGGCAGCCACTCCCTGAACAATCCAGTACGATTCCCATGCCCATGATTTAACCTTTTTAAACGGGACATAAAAGCTTGCAGCACCTATGCTGCCGATTGCAATAAGTAAGACACCAATTATCGGATTCATTTAACTTTTTTTTTCTAATAGAAACGCAATTTATAAACTTTCAGGAAGGAATTAATCTTTTAATCTATTTTTTTATTGATGCAATTTTTATAATCTTGGATTCTGATATAAAAATCAATTTATCATGAAATCACTTAAATTTTCCCTGCTCCTGCTCTTTATTTTTGGAAGTCTCTGTGCTCAGGATCTTTCTGTAAAAGATCTGACTGTTGAGCATAAAAAGAATCCTGTCGGCATTGATACCAAACAGCCAAGGTTCTCCTGGAAGATCTATGGTACCGGAAATAATATTATGCAAACAGCTTACTCTGTCAGAGTGGCTACTGATCAGAAATTTTCGTCTGAAAAAACAATCTGGCAATCAGGAAAGAAAATGACAGATGAATCTGTCCTGGTATCCTATGAAGGCCCTACACTCAAATCGGGTGAGAAATATTTCTGGCAGGTGAAAATTTGGGATAATAAGGGAAGAGAATCAAAATGGAGTGAGATTGCTAATTGGGAAATGGGTTTGCTTTCTCAATCAGACTGGAAAGCTAAATGGATTGAAATGGAAGGAGACACAAATCGCTATTCCCCATCACCACATTTCAGAAAAGAATTTTTGATAAATAAACCCATTTCAAAAGCTGTTATATATGTGACATCTCATGGTTTTTATGAACTTCATCTGAATGGGAATAAAGTGGGCGATCAGGTGCTTACTCCCGGCTGGACATCGTATGGGAAACGACTTCAATATCAGGTGTATGATATTACAAACCAGGTAGTTAAAGGAAACAATGCAATTGGTGCCGCATTAGGTGATGGATGGTACCGCGGTACACTGGCATGGGGAGATAACTGGGCAATTTATGGGAAGAGGCTTGGCCTGTTCATGCAAATGAAAATAACCTATTCCGATGGAAGTGAATCACTGATAGTGACTGACGAATCGTGGAAATGCAACAATAACGGAGCTATCAGGATGAATGATATCTATAATGGAGAAACTTATGATGCAACCAAAAAACTTACAGGCTGGGACCTCCCCGGATATAACGACTACGGTTGGAAAAAAGTTCAGACAGGTGATTATAAATACAATCTTATTGCTTCGGAAGGTGCTCCAGTCAGAAAGATCCAGGAATTAAAACCTGTAAAAGTATTCCGTACTCCAAAAGGAGATCTTGTGGTAGATATAGGGCAGAACATGGTTGGCTGGGTGAGACTTAAAGTAACAGGACCGAAGGGTACAGTTGTGACTTTGCAACATGCAGAAGTGTTGGATAAATACGGTGAGTTCTACACTGAGAACCTGAGAGCGGCAAAATGCCAGGTCACATACACGCTTGCAGGAACCGGTGAAGAAAAGTACGAACCCCGGTTCACTTTTATGGGCTTCAGATATGTAAAAGTTTCAGGTTTCCCGGGCACTCTGACTGCCGACAATATAACAGGAATAGTAGTTCATTCTGATATGCAACCTACAGGAACATTTGAATGTTCAAATCCACTCATCAATCAGCTCCAGCATAATATCGTGTGGGGACAAAAAGGAAACTTTGTCGATGTCCCGACTGATTGTCCGCAAAGAGATGAACGTCTGGGATGGACAGGCGATGCACAGGCATTCAGCAGAACCGCGGCATTCAATTTTGATGTTTCAGCATTTTTTACAAAATGGCTCAAAGATGTCGCACTCGATCAGAAACAGGGAGGCGAAGTTCCGGATGTTATTCCTGATATACTCAACAGCCAGAATGCAACATCAGCAGCACCATCTGCTGGCTGGGGCGATGTAGCAGTAATTGTTCCATGGACAATGTACACGGTATTTGGTGATAGAAGGCTGCTTGAAACACAATATCCAAGCATGAAAGCATGGGTTGAATATATAAGAAAAAAGGCCGGGGATAGTTATTTATGGAAAGGCGGCAGCAAATATGGAGACTGGCTCTTTTACCATCCGCCTGTAAATAACCACACTGAAGCCGACGGTTATACTGAACCTGATTTTATAGCAACCGCATATTTTGCATATTCGACAAGTTTGCTGGCGAAAGCAGCGAAAGAGCTTGGAAAAACTGACGATGAGAAATATTACACTGACCTTTTCAATAAGATCAAAGAAGTTTTTAATTATGAATATGTTACTCAGGCAGGCAGAATTGGTACCAACTCCCAGACCTCATATATTCTTGCCCTGAAGTTCAATCTGCTGCCTGACAACCTTAGAGAAAAAGCGGTAAAATTTCTGGTCAATGATATTAAAAGCAGAGGGAATCATCTGTCCACAGGTTTTCTTGGTACCATTTATATATGTCATGAACTTACCCGCGATGGTTATACAGATGTTGCTTATGATCTTTTACTCCAGGAGACATATCCTTCATGGCTCTATCCTGTTAAAATGGGGGCAACGACTATCTGGGAGCGCTGGGACGGACAAAAACCTGACAGCACTTTCCAGGATGCAGGAATGAACTCATTTAATCATTATGCTTATGGTGCAATAGGCGACTGGATGTACAGGGTATCGGCAGGAATTGAAGCCATGACACAGGGATATAAGCAGATTCTTATCCAGCCACACCCTTGCAGAAACCTCAATTATTCAAAGGCTTCATTTGAGAGTCAATATGGTACGATTGCTTCAGGATGGGAAAGAAAAGACGGAAAGATAGTTGTGCGGGTTAATATCCCGGCAAATACAAAAGCGATTATTGTTCTACCGGTTGATGATCAGGCAAAAGTCACTCAGAATGGTTCTCCCCTTTCTTTCAACAAGGCAGATGAATTTGTAATTACACAGGAGACAAAAGACAAAAGAAGCATAGGATTTTCAAGAGGATCGGGTGAATACGTGTTTGAGTTCAATGAATAA
>JBGOXH010000083.1:0-10759 GCA_041479075.1 Bacteroidia bacterium
GTCCCACGGCCAGCCATGTTAGTTGCAATTGTAATTGTTCCTGTTTTTCCGGCTTCAGCAACTATTTCAGCCTCTCTCTGGTGAAGCTTGGCATTAAGAACGTTATGTCTAAGCCCCTTCATCTTAAGCATTCTGCTAAGAAGCTCGGAAATTTCAACAGAGGTTGTACCTACAAGTACAGGCCGCCCCTTGTGGTTCAAGTCAGATATTTCATCAATAACAGCATTATACTTTTCTCTTTTGGTCTTATAGATAATATCTTCCCGGTCATCTCTGATAACAAGTCTGTTTGTGGGAATAACGACCACATCGAGCTTATAGATATTCCAGAACTCACCCGCTTCTGTTTCAGCGGTACCGGTCATACCGGCAAGCTTGTGATACATTCTGAAATAGTTCTGAAGCGTGATTGTTGCATATGTCTGAGTGGCTGCCTCTACTTTTACATTCTCCTTGGCTTCAATTGCCTGGTGAAGTCCGTCTGAATACCTTCTGCCTTCAAGAATTCGTCCTGTCTGCTCATCAACGATCTTCACCTTATTATCGATGACAACATATTCCACATCCCGGTCAAACAGAGTCCATGCTTTAAGCAGCTGAGTCATTGTATGAACTCTTTCCGATTTGACTGAATAATCCTGAAGTAATTCATCCTTAAATTGGAGCTTTTCCCTTTCGCTTTTTCCGGATTTTTCAAGATCGGCAATTTTTGAACCCACGTCAGGAAGTATGAAGAAGCTGGCATCTTCAACTGATGTTGATATCAGATCAATACCTTTATCTGTTAATTCTATTGAATTATTTTGTTCATCAATAATGAAATAGAGTTCATCGGTCACTTTAGGCATCTCCTTGCTATTATTCTGCATATAGAAGTTTTCTGTCTTCTGAAGGAGTGTTTTGTTCCCTTCCTCACTCAGGTATTTTATAAGTGCACTATTTTTGGGAAGACCTTTGAATGCTCTCAGAAGAAGCAGGCCTCCTTCCTCATTCTTGCCATCTGCAATAAGCCGTTTTGAATCGGCAAGTACCTGTGTTACAAGTTTTTTCTGGGCGTTGACCAGCATATCAACTTTTGGTTTTAGCTCATCGAACTGCTGTGTATCGCCTTTTGCAGTAGGCCCTGAAATAATAAGCGGAGTACGGGCATCGTCGATAAGAACGGAGTCAACTTCATCAACAATAGCATAATGGTGTTTTCTCTGGACAAGGTCCTCGGGGTTGATAGCCATATTATCGCGCAGGTAATCGAATCCAAATTCATTATTGGTACCGAATGTAACATCTGCATTATATGCTTTGCGCCTTTCCGGTGAATTAGGCTGATGTTTATCTATACAATCGACGGTTAATCCATGAAATTCATAGATTGGTCCCATCCATTCAGAATCGCGTTTGGACAGGTAATCGTTTACAGTTACAATGTGCACTCCTCTTCCGGCAAGTGCATTCAGGAAAACAGGGAGAGTCGCGACAACTGTTTTTCCTTCACCTGTTGCCATTTCTGCAATTCTTCCCTTATGAAGTGCAACTCCTCCGATGAGCTGGACATCATAATGAATCATATCCCAGAGAATTTCATTTCCGCCGGCAATCCATCTGTTGTTCCAGATTGCCTTATCGCCTTTAATAATAATGCTTTCCCTGGTAGCTGCAAGGTCTTTATCGTACTGCCTTGCAGTTACTTCGAGAGTTGTATTTTCCTTGAATCTTTTTGCAGTCTCCTTTACAATTGCAAAAGCTCTGGGTACACATTCATCGAGCACTTTCTCAAACTTCTCCTCAATGAGCTTTTCTATTTTATCTACTTCATTATATAGCTCCTCTTTCAGGTAAACATCTTCCTCCTTTTCAGCTTTTTCTTTGAGTGATAGTATATTCTTCTCATCTTCTTCAATATGGCTGAGTATTTCCTTTTTTAATTCAATCGTTTTATCACGCAGCTGATCATTTGATAAGTTTTGAAGTTTTTCGAATTCCACATGAGTCTTTTCCACAAACGGGTTGATTTCCTTAATGTCACGCTCATATTTATTCCCCAGGAAGAGACCCAGAATACTATTTATTATACTCATTTGTAAATGTTTTTTACAGAATCAAAATAATCACGCAAAATTAGTTTATTTTTCTAAAATGGTTTTAAATAATTTAAGAACTTATACAGAGTGCCACAGAGACCCTTGGGCTGGCGCCGATATGCTATCGGTGCCGTGCAGAAAAAGGCACAGATTACAACCGAGCAAATGGCACGGACTACAAATCCGCGCCAGCGGAACAAGGTAACCTTGTTTGCGAGCTCTCCGCCATTTGGCGGAAAATCCGCACCAGCACACTACGTTTTTATTTAATAAGATTATACTTCAGAGTCTGAATTTCGTTTCCCTTGTACAGGATAATGAAATAGAGGGCTGAGGGGTAAGAAGAAATATCTATTTTTAGTTCTCCGGAACCATCTGTTTTGCCGGTAATCAGACAGGCGCCGGTTGAGCTGAATATTTTGTAACTGATCTGTTTCAGACTGATGTTATCAGGCTGTTTTATTGTGAAATGGCCATCGCCCGGATCAGGATAAATGACCAGTGGCTGATAACTTACATCTTGAATGGAATTAATAAATGGTCCTATGTGAAGATCTTCGATAACCCACCCCCATCCATTTGCATACGGATCAGAAAACAACCTGAATCTGATCATAAGAGTATCACCAGCTGAGATGTCAGAAGAAACTTTCGGGTAGATTGTATGTCTCATCAGCAGTGATTCATTTCCGACATAGGTCGAATTATTTCCTGTAATAGCACTGTTATATGCAGTCAGCCATTTATCTTTACGTCTGCTGTCGTATCCATCGGCCAGATGGAACCATGTCTTGCCAAAGTTTTTAGATCCTTCAACAATTACATAATCATAAAAATCGGTTGAACCAAATACTGATCCCGTCTCACCCGGTTCTACAAGTACTACTTCCATATAGCTTATAATCATACCTTTTGCATCAAATATGACCGGTGTTCTCAGTAACGCTGTGTATCCGATACTATCTCCTGTTCCTATTTCTCCAGGACTTACATAAGGATGTAATGTATGAAGTCCATAATCAGAGAAATTGGCCGGCTTTGATACAATGAATCCGTTGTTAAGAAAATCGTCCTGTGCATCAGAAAAATCCGTGACATAGTTTTCAGCGACAGGATCAATGCGTTCAATATTGACAGCAAAATATCCGCTGGAAGGCAGCACTTTTTGATTTGGTGAAGCAGCTTTATCGAATGCAATTATCCGGTACTGAAGAGAATCTCCCCCGTTTAATGACAGGGTTTTTGCCTTTATAAAATTATGATATCCGTTATCTCCATCTGGTTTCAAACCCAGATAATTCAAAGAACCCTCATTTACCTTATATTCAATATATACTGTATCCACCTCAATATTATCTGTTACTATTGCATCAAATTTTATGGTGTCGATCATTTCAAGATAATAATCCTGAGAAACATGAACAATAACAGGTTTCACAGTGTCAGTACCGATAAATACTGAGTAATAACTATCTTCAATTGTAGATGGAGACCTGTAAGATCGTGAAAAACAATCTTTAGCAGTCAGATAATAATCGAGTTTAGTATCATATGAAGGAATTGCAATTGTTGCAGTATAATTATTATCTGAAAGAGGAGAAGTCATATAAACAGAGTTACTCGATATAAAATCATCATAAGAATAGACCACACCTACTTTATTGTGGTCATAAATAGTATCTGATTTAATTGATGCTGAAATAGTTATATTAGACAGAGGTGCTTCGGTATCCTTTGGAGGTTCATGAATTATCCGAGTGTTAATCCAGCCAAGGTCGGCAAGTATCGACATAGTAAAATTCCCCGGATTATGAATTGCCTCCCTTAGATCGATATATGGTGTCATTAGCGCATTTGAAGTCGGATAAGTATATTCATCGAGGTGAGCAATACTTGAACCTGCATCATATGTTGAGGGAGCATAAAGTCTGGCCCTGCCGCCTGATGTATAATTCTTTAGAAGAGGTCCGTCAAAATAGAGCGATCCGCTTGTGATCTTTGTTTTTAATGCTGATGAAGGATTAGCATATAAAAGAGTGTCAGTCAGATTATTACCAGTAAAATCCTCAACGAAGGAATCATATATCAGTGGAATAGTTGCTACTCCATACGAACCAGTTGAACCCTGAACAAAAAAACTATCGAGAAATCCAAGACCGTGAATAAGTTCATGGATCACAACTGTGATCAGGTCATATTTGTTCGGTGGTACATTCCCGTCAGTACCAAGGTACCAGTTAACTGAATTGTTCACATTAAGCTCGATATCTCCATAAGAATCTTCATTAAGGGTTTTGCCAGCGATTTTTTCAGCCAGAGCGACCGGATAAATAGCCGATGGTTTAAAGGCTTGAATGTCCCAGCCACCAATGAAACCTGTGGTTGTTGAATTTGCAAGGACTCCTGCAGTGGAAATATTCTTCCAGGTTGCCACAATTGTGATATGAACATCTGAAGGCAGCATTGTCTCCAGGATTGATGCTGCATATTCCATTGCAGTAATTCCGGTTGCGGAAAATCCTGTATAATAAAATGTAATGGAAGCTCCTCCTTTCTGACCTCTCTTCTTATAAAACTCTTCAGGCGGAGGAACATAAACTCTTTTTACCTTGTTGCCTGCATAGCATGTACTGGTAATACGAGAATTTTTAATCAGCTCCTGGGCATCAAGCCCGGGAGCTGATGTAATAAAAATTAAGCCTGCGCAAAATATCAAAAGGTTTTTCATCCAACAGGCTGGACATTTGTATCCGGTGCTCTTAAACTCATAATATCTCTGTCAAACTGATACAGGTTGTTTTTACCAACCAGTCGCAATTTATCAATTATAGCTTGTGCGGATGACTCTTCCTGAACCTGTTCCATAACGAACCATTGCAGGAAGTTATGTGTGTTAAAATCTTTTTCCGTCAGAGTTAGTGCGACAATTTCGTTAATACTGGCAGTGACAAACTGTTCATGCTTCAGTACCTCTTTAAACATTTCCTCGACATTCTTAAAGTCAGCAGGTGGTTTTTTAAAAGCCGGTAATATTGCTTTACTGCCTCTTTCGTTAATGTATTTTATGAATTTAAGCATGTGGAGCTTTTCTTCTTCTGCCTGTGCGTACATCCATTGTGCTACTCCGGCAAGACCGTTAACTTCAGCCCATGAAGCCATTGCAAGGTAAAGGTTAGATGAATAGCCTTCACGTTCTACCTGCCTGTTGCAGATATCTTCTACTTTCTTTTTTAACATATTCAATCTTTTATTGGTTTTAGTCTATAACGCTTAATTTATTTCTGTTGTTCATTTTCGAGCAGTTCACCAATTTTTTTTATCATATCATTCACTGAAAATGGTTTTGAATAAATGACATCAGCACCGAGGGCTTTTGCGAGGTTCAGGTAACTTCCCGGACCTGCTTTTCCTCCGCCTGAGATAGCAATGATTTTTATTGATGGTTTTATTTCACGCAGCTTCATAATTACTTTAAGGCCATCCTCTTCAGGCATGATGAGATCTGTTACTACCAGATCCGTTACAGAAGGTTTAAAATGAGTTATTGCATCTTTACCATTTTGAGCTTCAAGAATAGTGTATTTTCTCCTGTGGAGCGAGACTTTCAGCATTTCTCTCAGATCATTGTCGTCTTCAATTATGAGTATTCCTGGCATGGCTTGTATGAGGTCTTTTAATTAAAGTGTAAAGGTTACATTATTAATTTATTGACAACTGGATTGCATTTTTTATTTCCTTCAGGGAAACAGGTTTAATCAGATGTTGTTTAATAATTCCCGAATTTATCAGTTTTTCGTCCAATAATTCCTGATTTGAATCAGTAATCAGGATACAGGGCGTTTTAATTTCCTGATTCAGGAATATCCTCATCAGATCATCGAAACTTATCTGTTCAGCATCACTCATATAAATAATGAGATCGGGTTTTAATCCGGTATCAGACATGACTTTACTAAAATGGTCGTAATCAGATGATTGCATTAGTTCATAGCCGACACTTTCAAGAGCCAGGGATAATATTCGTGATTCATATTTATTCCCGGTAATGAACAATATTTTCTTCCTTTTTTCCGGAATTTCTGAAATATTTATATATTCCCTTGAAACAGGAAGATAGATATAAAATACGGATCCTTTGTCCTTTTCACTTGAGACCAGAATATCTCCACCCATTTCTGAAACAATTCCATACACTACAGATAACCCGAGTCCGGAACCTTTTCCGACTTCGCGTGTAGTAAAAAATGGTTCAAAAATACGTCTCAGCAATGAAGGATCCATGCCTTTTCCCGTATCACTGAAGGTTACAAGCACATACTCGTCTGCTACAATATTTTTGTTCAGCTCATTTTGAACTTTTTTCCCATTAACAACTACGAGGTTTACAGCTATTGTTCCTTTTCTCTCCTCCATCGCCTGGATGGCATTTGTCATCAGGTTTAAGAAGACCCTGAACAATTGAGTCGGGTCAGCAAAAACCGGTGCGTCTTTCTTTCGGATGTTACTTTTGATCTTAATGTCAGAGGGAACTGCTGACTTGACAAAGCCAATTGTTTCCTTGAGTACCTCATAAACATTCACAGGGACTTTCTCCTGTTCCATCTGCCTGCTGAATGTAAGAATCTGATTTGTAAGAGACCTTGCTTTTGATACTGCCATCATAATCCTTGCAATTTTTTGAGAAGAAGGGGAAGATTTTGGCAGATCATCCTGCAATAATTCAGAATAACCTGATATTGTAGTTAGAATATTATTAAAATCGTGAGCGATACCTCCGGCAAGTGCACCTATCGTTTCAAGCTTTTGAGCCTGAAGCAGCCGGTTTTCAAGCATAAGCTCCCGTGATGAGTCTTCAAATGCAAAGTCAATATATGACGGATTTCCTGCTTCATCGAGGCTCATAAAGCCGCTGATCCTGCACATAATTTCATTTCCGTTGCAGGTTTTGAGAAGCACTCTTCCAAAAGTTTTCGGCTTACTGTCCTTAAGCTGATCGAGATGCAACTCAAAAATACCTTTTTCAACATAATAGTTTTTAAGGTTCGTATGGTAAAGAGAATTCTCCTCACTGCAGTCCATAATCATCATGAACGCTTTGTTTGCGTGTAAGATTTTTCCATCAGGCATGCATCTCAGGAAACCGATTGGCAGGTTTGTTTCAAATTTCCTGAATTCTTCCTCCTTTTCAATAGCAATTTTTTCCGATAGCTTAATATCTGTTACATCAAAAGTTTCAGCCAGCAGGTGGGTTATTTCGCCAGATTCAACAGGGAATGGACGAAATACCACTTCAAAAAATCTTTTGCCTGCCTGCGGCGTGGTAAAGGATGCTTCGTATCGCACAGTATCACCTGAAAAGCACTTATCAATGTTTTTCTTGATATGCTTTTTGAATGTTTCATGTCCCCATACATCTCCAAGCGATTTTCCGACTATTGCTTCCGCGACACCTTTATGAGCGTCGCAGAATGTTGTGTTTACTTTCTCATAAATGTAGTCCCGGTTTATTATACTTATCATTGACCTGGAATGATTAAGTATATGGTCTGAAAATACCTTTTCTCTGGAAAGATAATTCAGATAATCATTGTGCTCCGGTATGTTATTTTGTTGTGTCATTTTCTTAATATGAACATAATCAGGTCAGATCGAGGTTAAAGGTTTTTTTAAAGTCTTTAAGGGCAGGGTATTTATTTTGAAGATAGTTATATTTTTGTTCATCAGTATATAGCAATTCATTTGTATCCGACAGATCAATAGCTGTTTCAATATCTAACTCTGAAACGAGGAATTTATCTTCCAGAAAGTTAATAAGTTTTTGTCTGTAATTCTGGTTAAAAATGTCTTTTTGAGCAGCATTGCTTAAATGGATTTTTATAGTGTGATCATCCTCCAGTTCAGGTTTGATAGCTTTGAACATACTTATAATTCTGGTACCCTCACCTTTAAGAGTATCTATGAATTCCTGCCACGAAGAAGCAAAGAAATCACCTGTGAACTTGTTCTTGCTCTTTGAAACAGAAATATTTTCTTTTTCAGAGTTTGTTATTGATGAAGCTTTCTTTTCAGATTGTTTTTCATTATCTGAAATAACCGCCTTAATTGAAAATGTCTTACCCGGTTTTTCAATTACCGGCATATGTTTTCCAGATTTCTCCTGTCTGATATATTCTTTTTTCACTGGCTCCTCAACCTGTCGTATTATCTCCGATCTGGTAGGAAGCGGAAAATCCTTTTCTGTTTTGTTCAGGTCTGTCTCATCGCTCTTTTTTTTTTCAGGTTCCTCAGAAGGTTTGCCTGCAAAACGGCATAAGCTGATAAGCGAGAGTTCGACGTGAAGCCTGGGATTCTTGCTGTTTTTATAAGAAATATCGCAATTACTACCAATTTCGAGAGCTCTGTAAAGAAAATCGACAGAACATTTACCTGATTGCTGAAGATATTTTTGCTTTATAGCAGGTGAAGCTTCCATAAGACGTAATGTTGCTTCGTCCTTGCTTACAAGAAGATCGCGCAGGTGACTGTTAAGTCCGGAAACAAAATTATGACCATCAAATCCTTTTTCAAGGATCTCATTGAAAGTCATCAAAACAGTTGAAACATCACCCTTAAGAGTTCCCTCGACGGTTTTAAAATAATACTCATAGTCAAGAACATTAAGGTTCTCAATTACATCTGAATATTTTATGTTTTTCCCGCACAGGCTTACAATCTGATCAAAAATAGACAATGCATCCCTTAATGCCCCGTCGGCTTTTTGAGCAATAATATGAAGTGCTTCCTCTTCAGCCGTTACAGATTCATTTTTAGCGACATACATCAACCTTTTTACTATATCCTCGATCCTGATCCTGTTAAAGTCAAAAATCTGGCAGCGTGAGAGTATTGTAGGTATTATTTTATGTTTTTCAGTAGTGGCAAGAATAAAGATTGCATGTGAAGGTGGTTCTTCGAGAGTTTTCAGAAATGCATTGAAAGCTGAGGGAGAGAGCATGTGAACCTCATCAATAATATAGATGCTGTATATTCCTATCTGGGGAGGTATTCTGACCTGGTCGTTAAGACTTCGAATATCTTCAACCTTGTTATTTGATGCAGCATCAAGTTCATGTATATTAAATGATCTCAATGTATTAAAGGATAAGCATGATTCGCATTTATCACATGCTTCTGAATTGTCTTTCAGATTAATACAGTTGATTGTTTTTGCAAATATTCTGGCACAAGTAGTCTTTCCTACGCCTCTTGGTCCGCAAAATAAATAAGCCTGAGTAAGGTGTTTGCTTTTAATGGCGCTTTTAAGCGTATTGGTAATTGTGTCCTGTCCAACTACCATGTCGAAAGTGGCAGGACGATATTTGCGGGCAGAAACAATGAAGTTTTCCATAGAAAAAATGACTCTACTTCTTTTAAAATTGTTGTATTACAAATATAGTAAAATATGGAAAAGATTCTTCGAAGTGAGGAATCTCCTTCAATCAACCGGATACTATTGATTTTCTCAATATTAATTTTTGTTTATATGAAAATAATTGTATTTTTGCGAGCCAAAATCATCAAATTAATTAACAAATAATTACTATGTCGAATCAGTACGAAACCGTTTTCATTGCAACTCCCGTTTTATCTGAGAACCAGATGAAGGAAGCGGTACAAAAATTCAAGAAGGTCATCACCGATCACAAGGGTGAGATCGTTCATGAAGAGAACTGGGGCCTGAAAAAACTGGCCTATCCTATCCAGAAAAAGTCAACCGGCTTTTATTATTTGATTGAATTCAGAGGTGCAGGCAGTCTTGTCGAAAAACTTGAAGTTCAGTATCGCCGCGATGAGAGGATCATCAGGTTCCTGACTTTCAAGATGGAAAAGTTTGCTGTTGAGTACGCTGAGAAAAAGAGAAAACAAAAAGAATCAGGAAAATCAAAGGAGGAATAAGGTATGGCACAGAATGAATCGGAAATCAGATATTTAACACCTCCGACTGTTGAGGTCAAGAAAAAGAAATATTGCCGTTTTAAGAAGAACAGGATCCGTTATATCGATTATAAGGATCCGGAGTTCCTGAAAAAATTTCTGAACGATCAGGGGAAAATTTTACCCCGCAGGATCACCGGCACGTCGCTGAAATATCAGAGAGAAGTGGCAAAAGCAGTTAAAAGAGCCCGTCATATTGCGCTTCTGCCTTACGTAACTGACCTGTTAAAATAAGGAAAATAAGGAGGATCTAATATGGAAATTATACTATTGCAGGATGTTCACAAGCTTGGATTGAAGGACGATCTGGTACATGTGAAGGATGGATATGGCAGAAATTACCTGATACCAAGGGGTTATGCGATTGCTGCTACACCTTCTGCCAGGAAAATGCATGCAGAGAACCTTAAACAAAGAGCTCATAAGGAAGAAAAGATCAAAGCTGAAGCCCAGGAACTTGCATCTAAAATGGCTGATCTTAAGATAGTTGTTGGTGCAAAAACAAGCTCTTCAGGAAAGATCTTCGGTTCTGTAAATACCATTCAGATTGCTGAAGCTCTCAAAGAGCAGGGATTTGAAATTGATCGCAAAAGCATTTCCCTTCCGGAAGATCAGATCAAGGAAGTTGGTAAATATAAAGCAGTTATCAAACTCCACAGAGAAGTAAAAGTCGAAGTCGATTTTGAAATAGTTGCGGAATAGAAGAA
>JBGOXH010000265.1:0-3950 GCA_041479075.1 Bacteroidia bacterium
AGGTATGGCGTATTTTCTCTTGAAATGACAACCTCAGAAACACTTGAAGCTCTGGTTAAAACAGGTTTTAAAAAAGATGAGCTGTATTCAACTGTTAAAACTATTCTGAATGGTTCCGACCTGGTTAAGTTTGCAAAATATAAGCCGGAGCCAGCTGAAAATGAGCAGCATTTTGATAATTCCTGGAAATTTGTTGAGCTGACAAAAGTGAAGGAAGAAATTTCAGAGACTGTTGACGAGAAGAAAAAGAAGGAGGAAGCATTATGACAGGAATATCATTTGCATCACCGCTTTTTCTCTGGCTACTGCTGCTGGTTTCAGGAATGATTGCTTACTATATCTTTCGACAGCAAAATACTTCTCCGGCACTTCAGATGCCTGATTTGAAGCCTTTCGCCAAAGCAGGCAAATCGTTCCGCAATTATCTCAGGCATATACTTTTTGGTTTGAGAGCCGGTGCCGTCACACTTCTTATTATAGTTCTTGCCCGCCCGCAAAAAACTGATAAATTCCAGAATGTAGAAACTGAAGGTATCGATATTATACTTACGCTCGATATTTCGGGCAGTATGCTTGCCCGCGATTTTAAGCCTGACAGGCTTGAAGCTTCCAAAAACGTTGCAACAGAATTTATTTCAGGCAGACCTTATGACCGTATGGGGCTTGTCGTTTTCAGCGGTGAAAGCTTCACACAGTGCCCGCTGACAACCGATCATGCTGTTCTTATCAACCTCATGCGCGAGATACAGAGCGGAATGATAGAGGACGGTACAGCAATAGGGAACGGATTAGCTACTGCGGTCAACAGAATAAAAGATTCCGAGTCTAAAAGTAAAGTAATAATTCTGCTGACCGACGGAATAAATAACAGGGGAGAAATTGCTCCTGCGACAGCCGCTGATATTGCAAAAACTTATGGTATAAGGGTTTATACGATTGGGGTCGGTACACAGGGAACTGCGCCATACCCGGTACAGACACCATACGGACTGCAATTTCAGAATATGCCTGTTGAAATTGATGAAGCTATACTGAAGGAAATTGCCGGAAAAACAGGCGGAAAATACTTCAGAGCTACAGATAATAATAAACTCACCCAGGTCTATGCTGAAATAGACAAGATGGAGAAATCTAAAATTGATGTGAGACAATTTACCAGAAAGCAGGAGAAATTTCTGATTCCTGCAATTATTGCTTTCATATTGCTGGCACTTGAAGTGCTTTTAAGGCATACTATCTATAAAAACATCACATAAAAACAGAAAACAATGCAGCTATTCCGATTTGCAAATCCAGATTTTCTGTACCTGTTGCTTCTGCTTCCGGTGATGATCGTTTTATGGATAGTAAATGAGATCAGGAAACGAAGAGCGATTCAAAGGCTGGGCGATTCCAGCCTGGTTAAAAAATTGTTACCGGAATTATCCAGGTTCCGGCCTTCAATGAAATTCATTCTTCAATTAATAGCAGTTTGCGCAGCAATCATTATCCTTGCACGACCACAATTCGGATCAAAGCTTGAAGAGGTAAAGAAACAGGGTGTGGAGGTTATTATAGCACTTGATGTGAGTAATTCTATGCTTGCCGAAGATATACAGCCAAACAGGCTTACAAGGGCAAAACAAGCATTGACTCGTCTGATTGACAATCTTGATAACGACAAAATCGGGCTGATTGTATTTGCCGGCGATGCATACACTCAAATACCAATTACCACCGATTATATTTCCGCTAAAATGTTCTTGTCAGCAATAAGTCCTGATATGGTACCAAAGCAGGGTACAGCCATTGGATCAGCAATTGACCTTGGAATGAGATCATTCAGTCCGGGCGAAGGTAAGAGCAAGGCAATGATCATTATTACTGATGGTGAGAATCACGAGGACGATCCAGTTGCAAAAGCATCGGAAGCTTCAAAGGCAGGGATAGTAATTTATACAATCGGAATCGGATCTGCAAACGGGGTACCTGTACCGATGACAATCAGCGGCAAAAGAGATTACCTGAAAGACAAAGACGGAAATACGGTAATAACCAAGCTCGATGAAGATATTCTTAAAAAGATTGCAATCAGTGCAGGCGGAAATTACGTAAGAGCGAGTAATTCAAATATTGGGCTTGATGAAATCTTTGGTGAAATAAAAAAGATGAAAAAGCAGGAGATGGAAAGTACAATGTACACTGAATACAATGATCAATTTCAGATATTTTCAGTAATTGCATTGTTTTTTCTTATAGTGGATTTTATGATTATGGATAGAAAAAACAGGAAACTTTCGAATATTAAATTATTTAAATTCAAAATTTGATAATATATTGTAAACTAGATGTTTAGCATTATGAATAATAAGCGGCAAGACCGGTCAGTTCTTCTGACTGCTTTAATGCTCTTGATATTTTCAGGGTTTACATTTGCCCAGGTCGATAAGAAATTCATCAGGGAAGGGAATCGTAAATATGATAAGGAAAAATTCTCTGAGTCTGAAATATCTTATAGAAGGGCCATCGATAAAAACAAAGAATCTTCTGATGCCGTATTTAATACCGGCGATGCACTCTATAAACAAAAGAAATTTGAGGAAGCCGGCAATCAATTCATTGAGAATCATAATATGAATGAAGATAAGAAGAAGAAATCATCGAGCCTTTATAACCTTGGGAATTCACTTCTGATGGCAAATAAAGTTCAGGAGAGCATTGATGCATATAAAGGATCTTTAAAGCTGAATCCGAAAAACCCGGAAGCAAAATACAATCTTGCTTACGCTCAGGATCTTTTAATGCAACAGGAACAGCAAAAGCAGCAACAGCAACAAAACCAGGATAAGCAGGACCAGAATAAAGACCAGCAGGATAAAAAGGATCAGAATAAGGAAGATCAGAATAAACAGGATCAGAACAAAGATCAGCAGCAGCAACAAAAGCAACCACAGGAAATTTCAAAAGAAGATGCCGAAAGGGTTTTAAATGCCCTGGCAAATGATGAGAAAAATGTCCAGGAAAAGGTTAAACTTGCAAAAGCTTTGAAAGCAAAAGTCAGAACCGTTAAGAACTGGTAGTCCGGATATCAGAAAATGAAGAAAACGTTCCTATATTATATTTTACTTCTTTTACCTTTTACAGGCCATTCTCAGGATATTTCAGTACAGGCCGATTATCCTTCGGTAGTTGAAGCAGGCCAGCAGTTCAGTGTCTCATGGACAGTAAATGCCGGTGGTGGGGAGTTTGCTGCACCTTCATTTGAAGGATTTTATAAGCTTATGGGGCCGCAGACATCTTACAGCTCAAGCACCCAGATAATAAACGGCAAAATATCGCATCAGACCTCCTATAGCTATGTTTATTACCTTCAGGCCATCAAAGAAGGCAAATTTGTGTTACCTCCTGCTGTTTTTACATTAAAAAACAAGACTTACACATCTGACTCGATGCGCGTAGAGGTGATTAACTCTAATAACCCGCAGGCTAATGTACGGCAGAATGCAAATCAGGAACAGGAGAATACAAGGATTGAAAATGCCGGCGGAGATATTATTCTGGATCTCTCACTGAGCCGTAAAGAGGTATATATTGGTGAACATATTGTTGCTACAATCAAAATATATACAAAGGTCGACCTGGCAGGCATCAATGAAATAAAGTTTCCGCCTTTTACGAATTTTCTTAAAGCCGATCTTGAAACACCTCCTCTTAAAACACTCAGGCAGGAAAATGTGAACGGTACAATATACGGGGCAGGAGTGATACAGCAATTCCTGCTTTATCCGCAGTTGACAGGTGAAATAACCATTGACCCTGTTCAGATCACCGTGCTTGTTCAACAGAAAACTGGCCAGACTGATCCGTTTTTCGGAGATTTCTTTTCTTCATATCAGAATGTACCAAAAGCAGTTGTCAGTAAACCAATAAAAATAAATGTTAAGCCTTTGCCGGGAGTTAAGCCGGATGAT
>JBGOXH010000324.1:0-2903 GCA_041479075.1 Bacteroidia bacterium
GCGGCGTGCGGTTCGCGGCTTCTGACTTCCGACTCCGGTTCCCGCTGCGCGGGATTTCGTCGTTTCACTCCTCAACTTCCGACTTCGGTCTTCGGTCTTCTAGCTCCTACAATCCCGTCCTCTGAAACACCGTTCTTATCGTTTTCAGAAGTATAATAAAATCCAGCCTCAGCGACCAGTTATCTATATAAGCCAGATCCAGCGCCATCCATTTCTCGAACTTGATATTATTCCTGTCGGGTTTTATCTGCCAGAAACATGATAAACCTGGTTTGACAGATAATCTCCTCAATTGCCACCTTTTATAATGTCTTATTTCTTCAGGAAGAGGAGGGCGTGGTCCAATCAGCGACATCTCTCCTTTAAAAACATTTATCAGCTGGGGCAGTTCATCCAATCCCGATCTTCTCAGAAACCTTCCGATCCGTGTAATACGGGGATCATTCTTCATTTTAAAAGCCGGGCCATCCATTTCATTTAATTCATCAAGCTCCTCCTTTTTTGCATCAGCACCGATGATCATTGTCCTGAATTTGTAAAGATCGAACTGACGACCTCTGAATCCGACTCTTGTCTGCCTGTAAATTGTTGGTCCAAATGAACTTAACCATACCAATAAACCGATGATCAGCATTAATGGTGATAAAAGAATAAGCAAAATGCCGGAAATAATAACATCCAGTATCTTCTTAGTTGTTACTGCAGAAGGTTTGTAGGGTACATTTATAAAAGTAAGGAATTTCTCATTTGCCAGATTTGAAACGAATGCATTTGTAAGCTTTGGTTGCTGGTCATTTGTCATCAGCCTGAATACTATTCCAAGCTCTTCACATGACCTTATAGTTTCTCTTACTTCGGTAGGATTAACTATAGTTTTAATGTAAAGAATCTCATCTATCGAATGCATCTCTAAAAACTCGGAGAGTATCTTCTTCAACTTATCGGAAAATATCCTGATTTTACCCCCGTATTTCTCATTTATCTTTCCTGAGTTCGATAATATCATTACTATCCTGTAGCCCCATTCCGGATAAGATCTTAGCCTTTCAATGAATTCAATTGAACTTTCGTCAGCTATTAAAACGAGGTTGACAAAATTATATCCCTTCTCTCTGTACAATTGGAATACTTTATATTCAGTCAGCCTTATTAGAAAAAGAAAGATGAATCCGATGAAGGTGAATTCAACAAGAAACCTTCGCGACAGGTTATAGTTTCTGAAGATAAAATAAAAAACCAGCAAGATCAGAGCAACTGCAACTGCGGATTGCATATATTCCATCAAGAGGGTTCTGTAACGTTTGGTACGCGGAATTTCAGTGACTCTTAAAAGATATAGGACAAGAAGCCAGAGTGGAAGGATACAAAGGAAAAGTATCAGCACATTTTTTTCCGTAATAAACAAACCTCCGATGAAATAATAATTAAGGTACCAGGCAATCTGGAAAGCCAGTGTAATAACAAATATATCAATAGCACCAAGGATAACATTCAGCAGCCTCCATCGTTTTATAAAAGGGATTATTTGTAACCGGATCAGATGACTGAAGAAATCCATAATCAAAAGCTCTAATAATTTTTAGTTTTGGCTGTCCGATTGAAAATTAAGATATTTGATTCACTCCTGGTGATCACTTAACGACCGTAAACAGTCTCTGTGCACAGAAGTAAGTAATCCCGTTAAGTTCTGTCATGTCCAGTACTTTAAAACCACGATCACTTAACATTTGAGTTACTTCACTTCTTGATAAGTGTTTGCTAATCTTTGAATCCAGAAGATTGTAAAGCATGTTAAAAAATGGGATTCTGGATGAAATGCCATTTTCTGCAGCTTCAGAATACTTCTGAGGATTATTCGATATAAGTTTACTCTTTAATGAGAATCTGTTATTCTTCTGATTGTCAACGAAACAGCCTATGAAATAGCTTTTTGAAGGTAAAAGATGGAAGATAGAATTAATAAAACCTGCAACCTGTTTAATCTGATTGAGCTCTATAAGGTTTACAACTGTGCTGACACTCTTCATTTCCTCCTCATCATAATAATAATGATGCAAAGATGAAAGAACAACCAGATTTGGATCTTTTGAAAAACCTAACCATTCAATGTAGTTAACAAAGTCTTCAGAGCCTTCAGATGCTATAATTTCAAGATTGGATTTTTTTTCGATTAAACCAGGTAAAGAAACACCAGGATGCTCCGATGTTTTAATCCTCTGATTTATAATTACATCCGGTTCGTTTATCGATATTTTATTTCTCATCTTCAACGTTGAAAACTTCAAAAATGAAATTTAGGTATAAAGAGTATACTAGTCAATAGTATGGGCACTACCGGACTACAAACAGCGATTTTCTGTACTATCATTAATCACTTAAAAGTATATGAATATCAATTAAAAAGATTCATTAATAAACAAAATAGTATCATTAGTCAAAAGCACTTAATATTTATTAACAATTCTGGCATAATTATATCAAACATGTGATTTTTTAAAAAAAAAGAGTTGATAATCAATGTGATATAAAGGAGAACTTTATACTTGACAATGATCTTTTTTGGTTAACAGAATTTTGACCAACAACTGCTATCAGTGGATGAATCTTCTTCATGGTGTCAATCATGCTGGTTGAGCTCCTGTATATATTTTTTGCTATTAGTATATTTGGAACGGAAGACCCCCTTTCCCGTTTCCCCCAGGGGGAGGGTCGAGCGTTTAAAAATTGCTCAGTGAGCAATTTTAGCGAAGGAGCCAGCCTGCCGCGGAGGATCCTTCCCCCGTGGGGGAAGGTCGGGAAGAGGGTTTACATTATTAAATAAAACCTTAGAATTAAACTACTATGAGCGAAAATTTTTCAATCAGTCCCGCCGGGGAAAAATTCCCATTGCCAAAACCAGAAGA
>JBGOXH010000078.1:0-10924 GCA_041479075.1 Bacteroidia bacterium
ATAGTATAGGCATGCGAATCATAAGTTATCCTATCGCCTGATTTCATGATGGTCTCTTCTTTCGAAAAGAGGGCAGTGATTACCACTTCACGGGATATAATATTGAACTCCTGACGGATCCGTGTCCATTTGAAAGAGGCTGTTGAATCCAATATTGATACGAATGCCTGCCTTGCTGTTTTATAATCCCATGATGTTCCGTCCGCATTCAGAGTTATCCATTCAGGTGATTCCTGACAAAAATTCATTAGTCCGTCCAAATCTTTGTTTACTATTGTCATCATGAAGTTGTCGGTTACCGTCATAACTTCATTTCTGATCTGATCTTTTTCTTGCTGAGACATTGGCTTTTCCTTCTGCGAAGTGCATGAAAGTATTAAAAGCAACATGGACCCGATGAAGATGGTTGTTTTCATAAGTTTGAAATTTGGTTTGTAATCTGATCTGAAATAACTGTAAGTCAATTTAGTAATGAAAGTTACGAAATTAAAAATTTGAAGTCAAATTTATTTTATCACCACCGTAAATGACTCTAGGTTGGAGAGCAGAGTGTAAAATCCGTCCTTATTTGACCACTTCAAAAGTCGGTCAGATTCCACATAACATACATAACAAAACAACAAGGATTTAACTCAGGGTATGGGTGGTCAATTTGAAACGGCTATATATGAGAAAAATCGCTGGCTTTAACCATATCTGATTAATTATTCTTTTGACTGGCAACAGCTTTTTTTGCTGCCTCGAGATGGAGATATACTTCGTGATCATAGACAGGTTTTAAATTCCAGGCCTTTTCAAGGAACTCCAATGCTTCTTTATTTTTTCCCTGTTTATATAATCCCCATCCTTTTGTATCTAAATAATTATAATAATTTGGTCTTAAATTCATCGCCTTATCAACGAGTTCCAGGCCCTCATTAATATTTCTATCATTATTAATCAGGAACCAGGCAAGTGTATTCAGCCTATCGGGATTATCAGGTTCCAATGAAAGAGCTTTTCGATAATATTTTTCTGCTTTATTCATAATGCCTGCCTCATAATAAATATCAGCCAGAATTTTTGTTATATCTGCCTCAGATCTTGAATTTTCCTTACTTACAGATATATATTTCTCAATATTTTGATTTGCCATAACCGTATCTCCTTCAGATAATGAAAGGATAGATTGCCTGAAGATCATATCTGGATCATCAGGAAAATCCTGTTCTGCCTTCTTATAAAGTTCCGTTTCTTTTTTATATTGGCGAAGTTGATGATACGCATATCCAAGGCTAGTATAGTTCCAAACCCACATGGGTTTTGAATACCATTTTTTATATATCTCTAGTGACTTTTCAAATTCAATTATTGCTTTATCATATTGTTGCAAATCATTGTAGTCATTACCTATATTAAAATAGACCCATGGCATTTGATCATCAAATTCAAGAAGTTGTCTCAAATATTTAATGTCTTCTGATGGCGTTTCAAAATAATTGGCATATATCCTATTTACCCAGACTTTCTGCTGCATAGTCATTTGATCTTTTTTCCCATAAGCCCTGATGCACCATTTTTTTGCTTCCTCATATAAGCCTTGATTTCCATATGCAAATGGAATTATCAGTATCGCATAGATGAAGTTAGTGTCAATAACAATTGCTTGCTCCAACAGTTTCACTGCCGTGGGAAAATCTCTTTTACTAAATGCAATATTTCCTGAATTGAAATACCTGTATGCTTCAGGAGAATTAGTCGATGCAAGATTCTTAAAATCAGGCGATACTTCCTTTTCCAGTTTGGATATTACAAGAAAATTTTTAATCATTTTTTTAAGTGAATCAATAAACTGGAAAATCATTTCTTCTCTTGCAGGTCCATTGATTTCAAAAGACTTAAAGGCTTCTTCTGTCTTTGAGTCAATTAATTGTGTATTCAACCGTAAGGTAGTTCCTGCCCGTTTAATACTACCATAGATAAAGACATTTGCATCCAGTTTCTGCGAGATATTGCTGGCAACAGAAGATGTTACTGAAGCATTATTTGTAAGACCTTTGCTTTGAATCAAGTTGTTGATTGATTCTGTTTGCCGAACTTTCAATTCATCAGGGAAATTTGAAAGGTATGTGACTAAGATGTCCTGGATCCCATTTTGCCATACATTCCAGGTGGTATCATTAGTCATATTCTGAAATGGCATTACCGCAACAGCAATTCTCTCACTTGAGGATCGTAACTTTTCCAATGTATCCCGTTTGAATATTTTCGGATAAGCAAGAATTGCTGCAATTATTAATATTGCAACAACAGCAACTGCGGTTATTAATTTGAGTTTACCTGCTTTAGCGGGTTTCTCCAGATCAATCTTTCTCTCATCTTCCCTGACTCCTTTAGAAGGTTCACTAACCTGATCCTTTTCTTTCACCGCCAGAACTGGCTCTGTCTTCATTCCAAGAATAATCTCTTTGATGGCAAGAACTACTTTATTTATCTGGTCACTATAAAAGGTTTTGTTAAGATTATCATTTGGATGATCTTCATTAGCCTTTAGAGTTCTGTTTACACCTGTTGATGTCTTGAAAACAAAGTCCAGAGCCCGTAGAACACTCCCTGTCTTTTTTTCAAACAGTTTTATATCTTCTGGTTCAAGGTCGTGTATCCTGATCGGAAGAATCCTACTTGCCACATTACCGCTCCTTAGCTTAACATCCTTCCCAAAACGATCGTTTTCAGCCATTCTGAGAAATGCCAGGAACTCATATTGCCACGCATAGCTATTGGGATCACAATAGGTCTGAGAAAGAATTGGAAGAAATATAAGGCACTTCAGCTTGCCTTCAAGGCTTTTGTCAACATTATGAGTTTCCTGAAGGCGGTCATGTGGATTTTCATCGAAATATACTGAAACATCTTCCTTAAATGTGGCTTCAAGTTCAGTCTTAAGTGCTTCAACAAACTTACTAACCCACTTATCACCTTTATTGTCTTTCTGGCGGTAGCTGATGAAGATGTCGTAATTATAACCTTCGATTATGCTTGGCATCGATTATGTTTAATAATACATTAGACTTCAAAGTTCTCCCATTCGTATTTTACCCGTTCCATGAGTTTCTTAAAGCGCTCCTCGCTCTGGATGTTGGAGAGGAAGAGATCGTATTCCATTAGAAACGGATAATTGATGAAACCCGATTTTACACCGTATTCTATCCAATCGATAGCTTCATTTTTCTCATTGATGAGGGAATAGCTTTCTGCCATCCAGATAGGAAACATCTCGTCTTCTTTCATCATCCTTTTAAATTCTCCTGATAAAGTTTGCAGAGCTTCTGATTTCTTATTCTGGAGTGCAAATTTGAAAAATGAACTAAGCGTCGCCCAGACAGTCTCTGGCGATTCTTTTTCAATCTGGTCAAAGAGCTTAAAAGCTCCTTCATAACTCTGAACATAGGCTAACCCTTTCGCAATCCAATATCGAAATATAGGATTCTCTTCCCCCATTTGATGTCCCTTGTTGAGTTCTTTAAGCCCAGCATCAAACTTGCCATCCATTACCTCAAGCAACCCAGCCCAAAAATAATTCATGGGATTAAGCAGGTCAATTTTAAGAAGTTTACCGATTAAAGGTCTTGCCGCAGCTGCCTTGCCTGAATGGGCATATACCCAACTTATCCATACGATAGAATCTGGATTGTTTGGATCAATGGTAAGCGATTGTTTAAATTCCCTAACTGCTTCTTGCGTGTCTCCTTTCTTCCGGTTAATCATTCCTCTTAGATAGTGTCCATAGGAAGACTTGGGATTAAGAGCAAAAACCTTTTGGATACATTCTTCTGATTTCGCAATCAGATTTTCTTCTTTTTTTATGCCAGCATCTATATAGAGAATATAAATCTGACCTGCGTCTGCGTAGAGGATTTCGTTATCTCCTATTATTTCAAGCCCTTTTTTAACGAGATTCAATGCCCGATCTAATCCTTCTTCTGTGGAACGCCACATTTCATGGCGTGCTCTGATATGGAGTTCATAAGCTGCAGGATTGTCGATTGGTCTGGCAATTATTCCCTTTTTCTCTTCCATCGTTAGCTTAAGTTTAAGCGCGTCGACAATAGAGTGAGATACCTTTTCCTGAATATCAAACACATCATCCAAAGTGCCACTATATTTTTCTGCCCATAAATGGGTGTCTGTAAAAGCGTCGATCAGCTGAGCTATAATGCGAAGGTTGTTACCTGACTTCCTGACGCTTCCTTCAAGCACATATCTTACATTCACCTCATTAGCAATTTCTTTGGTTTTCTTCTTGGTACCCTTGAAAGTCATCGCTGAATTACGAGATATCACAAGCAGATCATGAATGTGGGAAAGGTCAGTAATTATCTCCTCTGTCAAACCATCGCTGAAATATTCCTGATCCGGATCGGGACTTATGTTTTCAAACGGCAAAACTATTATTGATTTTTCTTGGATGACTGGTTTAATAGGAGAAAGAATCTCTGCTCGGTTAGAATCAAATTGTGCTGGCTCACCTTTCAGTCCGGAAATAATTTCTTTAATCGCAAGAGATACTTTATTTAGTTGGTCACGGTAAAAAGTCTTATTTAGATTTTCACTTGGATTATCTTCTTTTGATCTTAGGGGTCTGTTGACACCAGCTGACCTAAAAATAAACTCCACTCCACGAAGAACTCCTCCTGAAATTGATTCACACAATTTAATGTCAGTATTATCCAGATCATGAATACGAACCGGCAATACCCTATTTGCTACATTACCATTAGGCAGTTTCACTTTCAACCCGAACTGATCTTTAAATGCCAGCTCAACAAATGCTTTGAACTCATGTTCCCAAGCAAATGATTTTGGATCGCAATAAGTGCGTGAGATGATTGGAATAAAGATCAGGCACTTCAGTTTTTCCTTCAGGGAAGCATCCACATCATGAGTCTCTAAAAGACCATCATGAGGATTAATGTCAAAGTAAACACTGATCTCTTCCTTGAAGGTGGATTCGAGTTCTGTCTTCAGAGCTTCAACAAACTCACTTACCCACCTGTCTCCTTTGTTGTCTTTCTGACGGTAGCTGATGAATATGTCATATTCATAACCCGGAATGATACTTGCCATATTTTATTTATTTGGCAATGGTTTAACAGGTCCGAAATATTTGTCGAGCCAGCTTAATACTTCTTTGATCATTTCATTTTTATATAGCGAATGATCTGCTTCATACAGGCAAAGGCGCTTATCTTTTTCAGGAGTTCCAAGAAAGTCATAGAACGGCTTAACAGATGTCTCATATAGATTGAACATATCATATTTACCGTTCAACATTAAAACAGGGATCTTGATCCTGGGCAAATAATTTACCTGATCCGCTTCAGGATATGCCGGTCCGTATAATCCTCCCAGGACTAAAATGTTTACCTTAACCCGTTCTTCAACAGCTGGAATATATGCACCTATTTCTCCACCCCAGCTCCAGCCATAAAAAGCTATTTTACCTGTATCTATATCCGAACGGGTTTCCAGATAATCTATTGCCCTGCTGAGATCCTTTGTCCACCAGATCAGCCATTCCGTGAATTGGTGGCTGTAATTAGGATCACCCATTTCCATAGTCAAACCGTTATTCCTTTCATAAGTTCCTCTGTAGACCGGAAAAACCACTGCGCGTCCGTTTTTTAAAAGATAATCGTTCATCCAAATAAAACCATTACTATTTTTTGCATCTTTCCCTTTAATCGCACCTCCGCCAGGGAAATAAATGATTGTCTGATAGGGAGGAACTCCGTTTTTAGGCAAATACAGATAGACAGTTACTTTTTCATTTCCATAAGCAGCATTAAAAGAGATCTTCTCAACAACCCAGTCCTCCGGACTCTCATCCCTTTCCTCAATTCTTGCATTTAAATCGGTTTTGTCATAAAGGAATTGGTTTCGATAAGTCTTAAATACGCTTTCGGAAACTGGTTTTTCTTTTGAATAATCCCTTAGACCTACGAATTCAACTTTCTGAAATGTCTGTTGAGGGATTTTTTCTTTGTTAATATACCTGACACATCGGAATCCGTTCTTTGGTGAACGATCAAAAGGTGGAAGCTGACTCCAATATGGATACATATAGTTAAAATCATCCCATGCGCCACCGCGAACAATACAGCCAATTTTTGTCTTATTCCAGTTCCACTCCCTTACATTCCCGGCCATATCATAAGTGCCAAAATGACTCATGCCATGGAACTTCCCGACAGGAGCAGGTCCTTTTTCATTAAAGTTGCTGTATGGTAGTATTTTATTATATGAACCATTAAAGGACCAGTTTTTCCAATCGTATGGAAATCCGGCACCGCTTGTCCAATGAATTTGGGTTGGCAGGCTTTTGCCTGCATATTCGGCATAGGCGGCAGCTTCATACCAGCTTACTCCGGAAACAGGATAATCATCCTGCCCGTCAGGGTAATCACCGGCTTCCCAGGTCGAAGGCCCCGTTCTGCCTGACTTGTCAGTAAATTCTGACATTGCCTCTTCCCAAGTAAGAGTTTTTCTATCCTTAACAAACTCATTTTTCCAATAGGCTGGATTGCTATACCCGCCTTTGTCAACAAATTCTTTATATTGCTTATTGGTTACCTCATACCTATCAAGAAAGAATCCATTTTTCTCTTTGAGAACATTACTGATTAATTCTGTGTCAATCCCGTCCACATAGACCATACTTGCTGGTATTTCTCCTGTCCTGAACATTTTTCTGTACAGAGTATCAAAAGCTGTTGACGCCAAAGCAAGTACATCATCATACCCTGCTTTTACGAGTTTTACCTGATAGAATGTCCAATTCGGAAGTTTCAGGGTATCAATAGGCGTTTCCCCGATTTTTCCCCATTTCCCTTCATCGCCAGCGTATCTTCTGATATAAACATCAGCATCCGGAGGATCAGACATAATTGTCAGCTTGCCAATGAAATCAGAAGCTGTCTTCCTGAAGTCCGGATCATCAGATATATATTTTTCAGCTTTCTGTGCCAGATTAAATGCTTTGATATAATTCTCTTCACTTTCTTCTTCATTGATCAGGCGTTTGAGTTCGGGTAGTGCTTTTTCTTTGGCCCATTTTACTTTCGCTCTGTGATTTAAAAAGAGATATGCTGTAACAAGGACTGCAAGAATTAATAAAATACCCAGAACCAGAGTTTGTGTCTTAATTGGTAGACGCTTTAATTTTCTCTCTTGCTCGGGTTTAAGTTTATCAATTGAAAGTTTGTCTATTTTTTCATTCTTTCCTGATAAAGTCGGTTCTTCATGTAGGAATTCTTTCTTTTCCACCCTTTCCTCGACTTGAATTTCTTTTTCTTTCGACTTATCTATACTATCAGGGGACTTCATGCTTTCAATGATATCCTTTATGGCCAGAGCAACTTTATTTATCTGGTCACGGTAAAGAATTTGTCCGGGATTTTTGATAATGTCATCATCTTTCGCCCGTAACTGCCGATTTACCCCTGTTTCTTTATAGACAAAATCAATAGACCTTAGTGCTCCACCAATAGTTGATTCAAAAAGCTTATTATCATTTTGATCAAGATCATGAATACGAACAGGGAGTATCCTGTTAGCTATATTGCCTCCGGAAAGTTTAATTTTCAAACCAAACTGATCACTGGAAGCCTGTTCGATAAATGCTTTGAACTCATGTTCCCACGCAAACGAACTAGGATCACAATAAGTCCGCGAGATAATCGGAATGCAAACCAGGCATTTTAGTTTTTCCTTCAGAGAAGCATCAACATCGTGAGTTTCCAACAGCCCGTCGTGAGGGCTGATATCAAAATAAACACTGATCTCCTCCTTGAATGTGGATTCAAGCTCCCGTTTCAGGTTTTCAACAAATTCCGTCACCCATCCGTCGTACTTATTGTCTTTCTGGCGGTAGCTGATAAAGATGTCGTAATTATATCCTTCAATTATGCTTGACATCTGAGGTCTATTTATTTCATAATCAAATTTAAACCTAAGTTAAACAAAATACAAATATGTAATCAGGTATCGCTGATCAAGATATGATTTATAGATTTGACTGGACCATAAAAGAATGGTGTTAACCACCACCGACCTTTCAATCCAATTTTACATAAACAGGAACTTAATTCATGTAGTTCAGTCCTTTTAATTCACCAGATGTCACCAGACTAATTCTGGTTGCTTCTGGGGTAGTTTCTAGGAGTGGCAAGGGAAGAAAGCTTGGCAAAAGATGATCTAATACCAGAGACCTTAAAAAGTAGTAAAAATTTAAAATTATCCCATAAAATCCGTCCTTCTTTGACCACTTCAAAATCCGGTCTGATAACACTAAACATACATGACTAAACAACAAGGATTTAACTCCGGCTTTGGGTGGTCAAGGTCACTGGCTTTTCCATGCATTTAGGGAACCTTAGATAACAACTGTTTTCCATCATCAGTGCTCACTTGATGTGGTAGTAATAAATTGTGTGGTGGATTCTATTATGTCGTCAACTCCTCTATTTTAGTTTTTTAAACAACATTCTATAGTGTGAATTAAATCCGTAATTAGTCAAATATATTTACCTTTAGGAGACACAAACAAGTTATGGATAATAATCTTATTATATCGACAAGTGAATTCCATTAAGAGTTTTCAGATGACATCTTAACATAATAAAAAATCAACTCATGAAGACCAAAACGGCTATTTTGACATTTATCCTTATTAGCTCAACTACATTTGCTCAAAAACCTGATTCCATAGGGTATCTGAAAATATCAAAAGAGGCTATTGGAACAATAAAGATTGACGGATATCCTGATTTTCTTGTTGCTGATGGTAATGATGTTTGGGTTACAAATATTGGCAAAGTACAAAAGATATCCGCTAAAAGTAAAACACCTATATTAAATGTGGCCATCCCTGACCCTTGTGGTGCACCTATCGTCGCCAATGGATCATTATGGATTGCCAGTTGTAAGGATAAATCAATTTACAGAATTGATCATCGAACAGGTAATGTAAGTGCCATAATACCTCTTAGCATTGCTGACCCTGATGGAGAAATTAGTTTGGCATTTGGAGATGGATCTCTTTGGGTGCTTACTGACAGTGCTGGAACCCTATCCCGAATAGACCCTAAAACTAATACAGTCAAGGCCAATATTAAAGTAAACCAACATTCATATTGTGCAACCTATGGATACAACTCTGTTTGGATTACTACTTCTGAAAATCCAGGATCTGTACAACGCATCGATCCAAAAACCAATTCAATTGTAAGTACAATTGCAGTAGGACCTATTCCACGATTTCTTGCAGCAGGGGAGAATGGAATATGGACATTAAACCAAAATGATGGAACAATCAGTCATATTGATCCAATTTCGAATAAGTTAATAGCGACTATTGATGGAAAAGTTCCTGGACCAGGAGGAGATATTGCCGTTGGAGATAACAAAGTTTGGGTGCGTGCCAAGAAAGGTACATTTCTCCTAACCATCGATCCCCAAAATAATATAGTATTAAATAGATATTTACCACTTTGCGGAAGTGGAGCTGTAAGGGTCTCAAAAAAGTATGTTTGGGTCAGTGCACATGATGTAAACACGATATGGATCCTTAAAATAAAATAGATCAGAGTCTAATTGATAATAGAAAAGTTACTGGCCATAACACGAACAATGCTAAAGTAAATAATCTTGTCAAGTTTTTACAGGATTCTGATCCTGTCGCCGCATCACCCAATTTCAGATGTAGTAGTAATAAATTGTGAGGTAGATTTCTTTATTTCTCTAACTCTCACTATTTTAGTTTTTTAAACAACATCTTATACTGTGTAATAACTCCATAACTGGTCAAAAATATTTACCTTTAGGAGACATATACACGAGTTAGTTATGCGTCATGGGTGACTAAACAAATCTAACATAAAAATGAAAACGAAAGTCATTATCTATTTTTCTTTGACGATCTTATTTACTTTTCAATCTTTAATGAGTCAGCCTATATCAGTAGCTAAGACTTTAGATTTGACTCATCACTCAGTTGTGGCAATTCTCAGGGTCGACTCTTTAGGCAAAGCATATGTGTTTGCGTCAGGCGTTTTAATTCATCCACAAGTGGTATTAACATCAGGACATGTTAATTTCAACTCCGCCAAAACAGGAAAAGGAGGATGTAATACACAAGGATTTGTTTCTTTTGCTGAAAACGCTTTCAATCTAGATGATAGGCTTCCGTTCGACTGGTTGAAAGACATTGAATCACATCCCGATACATCAGATTTCAGGAAAAGTTTCTCAGATACAACAGGACGAACGGATCCTTCAATGTTCATTGACCTTGGTTTATTGTTTCTTAATCATCCTGTTTTAAACAGACCAGTCTCTCATCTTCCTAAACCTAATGTTCTCAATGACATTAAACCTGACAATGTTTTGTTAGGAGTTGGTTTCGGTTATGACAAGATATATGACTCTACATTCGTGGAATCTCTTGTCGATGGAAAGAGACGGCAATGGCAACCTCATGACCTTTCCTTATTCAATGATTTATGGCTATCAACACAATGCGATACTATAACTAATTTGCCATACATCAGTATTCATGACTCAGGTGCTCCACTCTTCCTTGATGACAATATTATTGTAGGTATTTGGTCTAGGCTCAATGTAGCCACCAAACCTTGTCAATATTCAAGTTGGGGAGTACGGATAGACAATCCAATTGTTCTAGCTTGGATTAAAGATTGTATCAAAAAACGTCTCGGTTTAGATTTGCGATGAAGATTTTTATTTATGAGAAAAAATAACCACGAACGCATAACACGGACAATAAAGTTCATAAACTCGTCACAGTTTTTGCAATCAGTTCCTACCTTCGGGATAGGGAACTGCATCAGGACCATGCCGACAGCTCCACTACTGTCAATAAAAT
>JBGOXH010000308.1:0-3206 GCA_041479075.1 Bacteroidia bacterium
AAAAAGATTTTACCAAAATTTTAAATTGGGAAGTCCTGATAATTTATTTTGTCAGGACTTTTATTGTCATTTGTCTTTTTCTTTAATAATTAATTTCATAATTAAACTGCTTTCTAATAGCTTTGGAATATAATTCCCAAGATCGATCTTATGAAACTACGAATTTTAATTATTCCATTTCTTTTCGGAACGCTTCTTACAATAAATTCCAATGCCCAGGTTACCATATTACATCTTTGGACGGATGGAATTCCCGGATTAATTTTTAATGATAGCTATGTTGAAAAAGCGACGGTTAACGAAGGGCTTATTACTCGATTCGAAAAAGTAACGGATCCGGCACTTTATGTTTATTTACCCCCAAAGGAAAATGCAACTGGCACTGCAGTTTTAATTTGTCCGGGTGGAGGATATGCAAATCTCGCTTTCAATCACGAAGGGCATGCTATTGCTAAATGGCTGAATGATAATGGAATAGCTGGGATTATCCTGAAATACAGATTACCTTCCGATGCCATCATGAATGATAAGTCAATTGGCCCTCTTCAGGATGCACAGGAAGCTATGCGCACGATACGGCGTAATGCTTCAAAATGGAATATTGATTCTCACAAAATAGGTGTTATTGGTTTTTCTGCGGGAGGACATCTTGCATCAACACTTTCAACTCACTATGCTGAAAACGTTTATGAAGTAAAAGATACAGTTAGCGCCCGTCCTGATTTTTCAATACTTATTTATCCGGTTATTACGATGGATACATCATTCACTCATGCAGGATCAAGGAAGAATCTTATCGGGGAGAATCCTTCAGAAGATGCTGTTAAACGCTTTTCAAACGAACTTCAGATAACTGAAAATACTCCGCCTGCATTTATGGTTCATTCCGCTGATGATAATACTGTTCCTGTAAAAAACAGTATAGTTTATTATGAAGGATTATTGAAATTCAATATTCCATCAGAACTGCATGTTTTTCAGAAAGGAGGACATGGATACGGTCTTGCCAGCAACAGGGATACACAATCAGCCTGGCCGGATCTATGTCTGAAGTGGATGAAAGTCTCAGGTTTCTGATCAATTTTTATGTGATAAATTTTTTAAAGAAAACAATTAAAAACAGATCGGTATGGGAACAAAAAAGCTTACCCGTCGTCAGGCAATTACTGCTGCTTCAGCAGGAGCCATTGGAACATTGGTTAACGTGTCTTTCCCCTCTTTAGCCTTTGGCAGTAAAGTACAGGAGAAGCTTGCCATTAATGGAGGCAATAAAGTTCATAACGGTACATGGCCGGAATGGCCCGTGTGGGATCAGTCCGCTGAAAAGGACATTGTCGACATGCTTCGTACGGGAAGATGGTGGAGAGGTAGTGGAGAGCATGTCGCAGATTTTGAAAACAAATATGCTGAGCTGATGGGAATAAAACGATGTCTGGCAACTGCCAGCGGTACTACAGCTCTTATTACAGCATTAAAAGCACTTGGTGTTGATGCGGGTGATGAGGTGATTGTTTCACCATTTACTTTCATCGCATCATACAATGTGATTTTTATGAATAAAGCTTTACCGGTATTTGCTGATACAGATCCGGAGACTTTTCTTATAGATCACTCAACAATTGAATCACGCATAACTGAACGCACTACAGCAATATTACCGGTTCACATTTATGGCCTGCCTGCAGATATGGACAGTATAAATGCAATCGCACAGAAACACCAGCTGAAAGTTGTTGAGGATGCCTGCCAGGCATGGCTGGCTGAGTACAAAGGTAAAAAAACAGGTACTTTTGGAGATGCAGGATGCTTTAGTTTCCAGAATTCCAAAAACCTTCCTGCAGGAGAAGGAGGCGCTATTATAAGTAATAATGAGGAACTTATGGATAAGTGCCATTCTATTCATAACTGCGGAAGACCTTATGGCAGTATAAAAAGAACCTCAGCATATCCGATATCGGGTAGCAATTTCAGGATGCAGCAGATCCAGGCTCTTATCCTTATGTCTCAAATGAACCGGATAATAAAAGATGCTGATATAAGACTGACAAATGCCTTGTATCTCGATGCAAAACTTAATGAAATACCTGGAATTGTCCCTTATAAATTTGCCAATGGAGCTACCAGATCGGCCTATCATCTGTATCCTTTCAGATATCTGAGCGGGAAATTTAATAATGTTCCCAGGGATAAGTTTATCCGTGCATTAAATGCTGAAGGTATCCCTTGCGGAAGTGGCTATGGCCCACAGAACAAGGATGAACTGATTGAAAATACTCTGAATTCAAAAGGCTATAAAAGACTATTTTCAGAAGCCCGACTGAAAAAATGGCGCGATGAAAACATACTTCCGGGGAATGATAAGCTATGCAGTGAAGCTGTCATCTTTTCCCAGAATATTTTACTTGGAAGTGCAAATGATATGGGAGATATTGTAAGAGCCATCACTAAAATATATGAGAACAGAGAGACTCTTTAGAAATATTTTGGTTAACCTTTCCATTTGCCAAAAACAAAATACAATCCTAATCCGGTTATCGATTTGAGGCTGTTGATATTAGTAAATATTGATATTTCTAATCCATTGTGACGCCTAAATAAAAAATCCATTTTACCAGCTACTGATAATCCTATTGTACTGTTTCCTGAATGGGATTTATGATATAAGTAATATGTGTCGTTCCATAATCCCCAGGGAGCTTCAGGATCATAATTCTCATTTTTTTCAAATTCAGCCTTCCTGAAGTTTACTAAAGAAGGACCAATCTCAAATCCGAATCTAAAAGATTTTTTCTGAGTCAGAAATGCTTTGTAAAAATCAATGCTTATGATATATACATAATTTTTTGGAGCAAAAGAACGATGACCATCATCAAAGTAATCATCAGGTGTATCATGAGATTTAATGACGTTTGCACTAAGCGTTACACTTCCCCCAATAAGGTTTGAACTTAAATAAGTAAAATTTAAACCCAAATTAAATCCAGGAAAACAGTAACCAACACCTGGTCCAAATTGTATCACATGATTTCTGTTGAGCTTCTTTTGGAGACTGTCATTTACCGAATTTATATAGAAATGTGGTTTTTCTTCGACAATTGCAGTCGCAAAAAGCGATTTAACAGCAGAATATAAGATCAAAATTAATGTCAGCAAAGAAACTCTGATATTACTGCTTACACTTGCCTTTAACATCTATATTTGGTTTT
>JBGOXH010000082.1:0-10782 GCA_041479075.1 Bacteroidia bacterium
ATATGGAACAAAAGGAGAACACCTGAAATACGGAGCAAAAGGAAAATATCCCGATGATAAAGTACTTATGATCGGCGATGCAAACGGTGATCTGAAAGCTGCAAAATCCAATGGCCTTCTCTTTTTCCCGGTTAATCCTGGGAAAGAAGAGGAATCATGGGAAAGACTTTATAATGAGGGCCTCGACAGGTTCTTTGCAGGAAAATTTAAAGGAGCTTATGAGGAAGAGCTGATAAAAGAGTTTAAGACATATCTCCCCGAGCATCCGCACTGGAAATTGTAACAGAAAATCTTTCAATTATGATTTATTATAAAAAGGGTTCCGAAAATACAGTTTTAAATTCCAACGACCTGGAATATGGCATTTATTCGGCACTGGTAAAACTTGGACCAAGGAAAAAAGTTCTTGTAGTCCCGCCTGACTTTACACGTTTTCATTCAAGAGCAGGTGATATTACCACACTTTTGTACAATTACTACAAAGAAAATCTGAAGTATATACTTCCGGCGCTTGGAACTCATGCACCAATGACTGATCATGAAATTGAGGAGATGTACAAGGGCGTACCAAAAGAATTATTTCGTGTTCATGACTGGAGGAATGATATTGTAACTGTTGGAGCTATTCCCGGTGATTTTGTATCAAAGATTACCAACGGGGCACTGGATTATTCCTGGCCCGCTCAACTTAACAAACTGGTAATCAACGGAAAACATGATCTAATTCTATCAGTTGGACAGGTAGTTCCACATGAGGTTGTTGGAATGGCTAATTATAATAAAAATCTTTTTGTCGGAACTGGAGGTCAAGAAGGTATTAATAAAAGTCATTTTGTAGGAGCAGTCTACGGAATGGAAAGAATGATGGGAAAAGTCGATACACCTGTACGAAAGCTGCTTAATTATGCTTCAGAACATTTCACATCACATCTGCCAATTGTTTATATACATACAGTCATAAGCCGTGACGAATCGGGCAGGCTTGTGATTAGGGGCCTTTATATCGGCGATGATGAAGAAGTGTTCAAGCTGGCTGCAGAGCTCTCTCTTAAAGTGAACTTTATAGTTGTCAAAAAACCACTGAAGAAAGTTGTAGTATATCTCGATCCATCAGAATTTAGAAGCACCTGGCTGGGAAATAAAAGCATTTACAGGACCCGCATGGCGATGGCAGATAATGGGGAACTGATAGTTCTGGCTCCCGGACTGAAAGAGTTTGGTGAAGACAAGGAGATTGACAGGCTTATAAGAAAATATGGTTACCGCGGGACACCTGCAACACTCGCCGCTCTTAAGGAGAATGAAGAGCTCCGCAACAACCTGAGTGCAGCAGCACACCTGATCCATGGCAGCTCTGAAGGGAGGTTTTCTGTAACTTACTGTCCCGGACACCTTACGCAACAGGAAATCGAATCTGTAAACTTTAAATATGGTGATCTTTCTCAAGCATTGAAAAAGTATAATCCGGAGAAGCTTAAAGATGGCTTTAATAAACTTCCTGACGGAGAGGAGATATTCTATATTTCAAATCCTGCTGTCGGATTATGGAGCTCGAGAGAAAGACTTGCAAAATGATAAACTGGGGTATCATAGGATGCGGTAACGTCACAGAGGTAAAAAGCGGCCCTGCTTTTAACAAGGTGAAAAATTCCAGGCTCATTGCCGTTATGAGAAGGAATGCCGCATTGGCTGAGGAGTATGCCAGAAGACACAAAGTACCAAAGTTTTACAGTAAAGCTTCAGACCTGATAAATGATCCGGAAATAAATGCAATATACGTAGCCACACCCCCTGCTTTTCATGCAGAATATGCAATAAAAGCAATAAAAGCCGGGAAGCCGATTTATATTGAAAAGCCGATGGCGCTTAATTATTCTGAATGCCAGAAGATTAATAAAGCATCAGAAAAATTCAATGTACCTGTTTTTGTTGCTTATTACAGGAGAGCGCTTCCGGGATTCGTGAAGGTAAAGGAGATGATTTTAAACGGAGCTATCGGTAAGACAAGATTTGTACAAATTCAGCTCATAAAATCTCCGTCTGAGGATGAAATGTCCGGAAAGCTATCCTGGAGGGTTGACCCTAAAATTGCCGGTGGTGGACACTTCTTTGATCTGGCTTCTCACCAGCTCGATTATCTTGACTTTTTGTTTGGTCCTGTTCAAAGGGTTCATTCCGTTGTACTTAACCAGGCCGGATTGTATAAAGCAGAAGATTATGTTTCCGCTGATTTCTCCTTTGGAAATAAGATTGCCGGAACAGGAACATGGTGCTTCAGCGCTTCACCTTCATGCAGCAGGGATATAATTGAGATTGTAGGTGAAAATGGATTGATAAAATTCTCCTGCTTTAACTTTGAACCGATAGTTCTTGAAAACAATGAAGGCAGAAAAGAATTCATAAATGAAAGACCGGAAAATGTTCAGATCTTTCTTATTGAAAATGTTGTAAAGGCTCTTACTGAAAACGGACAGGCAGTAAGTACTGGAATTACCGGAGCCAGAACCAGCAGGGTTATGGATGAAATTGTTAAGGAGTATTATCGAAGTAAAAAATAGTTGCTGTTTACTTGTTGCTGCATATTTTAAGCAACCAGCAACAAGCAACTAGTAACTAGCAACATAAAAATAAATAACAACCTAATTATGAATAAACTATCAGACATCGGATTAATAGGGCTGGCAGTTATGGGCGAAAATCTTGTGCTGAACATGGAGAGCAAAGGTTTTCAGGTAACTGTATTTAACCGGACGACTCAGAAAGTCGATGATTTCCTCGCAGGAAGAGCAGAAGGGAAAAAGATAACAGGCGTTCATTCTATAGAGGAGTTTGTTAAATCGCTTGCCAGGCCAAGGAAAATAATGATCATGGTCAAAGCAGGTAGTGCAGTAGATGACGTGATCAATACTCTCATCCCCCACCTCGAAAAAGGCGATATAATAATTGACGGTGGCAATACTCATTTCCCTGACACGAACAGAAGGACAGCACTGGTAGAAAGCAAAGGACTTCTATACATCGGGACAGGAGTTTCAGGTGGTGAAGAAGGTGCCTTACTTGGACCTTCAATTATGCCGGGCGGATCAAAGGCAGCCTGGCCTTCAGTCAAACCGATTTTCCAGGCTATAGCTGCAAAAGTTGAAGATGGCTCTCCTTGCTGCGACTGGGTTGGTGAAAATGGAGCAGGCCATTTTGTAAAAATGGTCCACAATGGCATCGAGTATGGAGATATGCAGCTGATCTGCGAAGCCTACCAGATAATGAGAGATCTTCTTCACATGAGTGCCGACGAAATACATCTTGTCTTTAAAGAATGGAATAAAGGTGAGCTTAACAGTTACCTGATCGAAATAACCAGGGACATCCTGGCTTATAAAGACTCAGATGGGAAACCACTTGTTGATAAGATACTTGATACTGCCGGGCAAAAAGGGACAGGTAAATGGACAGGGGTCGCTGCTCTCGATCTGGGAATTCCTCTGACTCTGATCGGCGAAGCCGTATTTTCAAGATGTCTTTCAGCAGTAAAAGATGAAAGAGTAAAAGCTTCAAAAATACTTCATGGACCTAAAGCCGGATTTAAAGGCGATAAAACAAAATTTATAAACGACCTGAAAGATGCTTTATATGGCTCAAAGATAGTATCATACGCTCAGGGTTATTCATTGATGAGAGCTGCAGCAGAAGAGTTTAAATGGGATCTGAACTATGGTGGCATAGCTCTGATGTGGCGTGGTGGATGTATAATCAGATCTGTCTTCCTAGGAAAGATAAAAGAAGCATTCGACAAGAATCCATCAATCAGCAACCTTCTGCTTGATCCGTTCTTCAAAGAAAAGGTTGAAAAAGCCCAGGAAGGATTGAGAAATTTAGTTTCTGCTGCTGTAACAAACGGAATACCAGTTCCTGCAATATCCTCAGCATTAGGGTATTTCGACGGGTATCGTTGTGAAAAGCTTCCTGCCAACCTGTTGCAGGCACAGCGTGATTATTTCGGCGCACATACCTATGAGCGTACCGATAAGCCGAGAGGAGAATTTTTCCATACCAACTGGACGGGCCATGGAGGAACGACAGCATCAACAACCTATAACGCATAATCAATTCAAAATAACTTAACTAAATTAATAATCATGGACAACACTACAACCCGGATCGGAAATTACAGGTGGATAATCATTACACTAATTCTGTTTTCGACGACCATTAACTACATGGACAGGCAGGTTATCAGTTATTTGAAACCATTTTTCTGTACCGCAGCTGATCAGGGTGGATTTGGCTGGAGCAATACTGATTTTTCCTATCTGACCTCCTTTTTTACTGGATTTTATGCCCTTATGTCAATTTTTGCAGGGCGGTTGATAGATAAAATCGGGACGAAGCTTGGACTGGCCCTTTCCCTGATTACATGGTCGGTATTTGGAATGCTAAATGCCCTGGCAGGCGCAACCGTAAGCATGCACATATTTATCCGCAGCCTGTTTGCAGTTGGTGAAGCCGGTAACTTCCCCGCTTCAATCAAAACTGTTGCTGAATGGTTCCCGAAGAAGGAAAGAGCGCTGGCTACAGGTATCTTCAACAGCGGTTCAAACCTCGGAGCAATGGTTGCTGCACTGTTCGTTCCCTGGTGTATTGTATATTGGGGCGTCGGAGCAGGATGGAAACTTTCATTTATCATTACAGGTGCATCAGGATTCCTGTGGCTTATCTTCTGGTTCTGGCTTTATAATCCACCTTCAAAGCAAAAGCGTCTGTCAAAAACTGAATTCGATTATATTCACCAGGATACTGAATCACAGCAGGCTGCTGCTCAAACAGTTGAAGAGGAAGATAAGGCTAAAGTTCCATGGTTGAAGCTGCTGAAATACCGTCAGACATGGTCGTTTTTCTGGGGTAAATTCCTGACCGATGGTGTATGGTGGTTCTACCTTTTCTGGCTGCCGGATTACCTGATAAAGCAATTCAGTATGACAACCTCCGAAGTAAGATGGCCTACGTTTATTGTCTATGGTGTGGCAATTATCGGGAGTGTATTCGGAGGTAGTATTCCACTCTTCCTCATTAATAAGGGTCTGCCCGTTTATAAAGCAAGAATGAGGGCCATGCTTATGATTGCAATCCTTCCTTTAACAGTAATTACTACCCAGTATTTTGGAAGTACCGAAAGGTTCGGAACCACTGCCATGTGGCTGGCTGTTGCGGTAATAAGTATCGGAGCTGCTGCTCACCAGGCATGGTCAGCAAACCTATTTACCACAGTCTCTGATATGTTTCCTAAGAAAGCTGTAGGTTCAATAGTCGGGATAGGAACAATGGCCGGGGGTATCGGTGGCGTTATAATACAGCAGCTTGCCGGCAGGCTTACTGATCATTTTGCCAGCACCCCAAAGGTTGCATACTTGATCATGTTCTGTGTTTGCGCCCTCTGTTATATGACTGCATGGATAATTATAAAAACACTGGTACCAAAACATAAACCTATAACTGACTTGTAAAAGCTTATTCATTGCTTAAAATAGATTATGCCGAAAAAGAAAGCAAGACTAAAAGATATAGCCAGCCTTTCGGGAGTATCAATAGGTACCGTCGACAGGGTATTACACGAAAGAGGCGAAGTTGCTGAAAAGACCCGTAAAAGGGTACTTAAAATAGCAAACGACCTGCACTATACCCCAAATTTTATGGCGCAGGTACTTAAAACCAAACGGCCTTTCAATATTGTATCTCTCCTCCCTGAATCAACTGAGGAGAATACTTTCTGGAACAAGCATCCGCTGGGTATGAGAAGAGCTATGACCGAACTTGATCCTTTTCCTATTACACTGACAGAGATCAATTTCGACATGCTCGATGAGAATGATTTTCTTGAAAAAACCACAACAGTATTGAAACTACATCCGGATGGAGTTGTACTTGCTCCAATATTTAAATCAGAGTCAATATCGTTTTGTTCGGGGTTGAAAAGAAATCATATCCCGTTTGTGTTCGTCGATGGATATCTTACTGAGACTGAATTCCTTGCGTATATAGGTGAAAATGTATTTCAAAGCGGCAGGGTGGCAGGACAGTTAATTGACATAGTAACTCCTGACCATAAGGATGTACTGATTGTCAACATCGCAAAGAACCTTCAGAATATTCATCATCTCGATAACAGGACAAAGGGATTCTTGAGCTATTTCCCTGAATCAGACAGGAATAATGGAAGGTTAATTAAACTTAATATACCTGACACAAAGCCTGAAACAATAAAGATCTCAATTGATAAAGCTTTTAATAAAAATCCGGGAATAGGATCAATCCTTATAACAGGATCAAAATCATATAAAATTGCATCCTATATTGAAGCTGCCGGATTAAAATCCATCAATGTAATCGGATATGATCTCCTTGATTCAAATATAGCGTTCCTTAAATCAGGGATAATAAAGTTTCTGATAGGCCAGCGACCTGACGAACAAACTTACAAGGCCATTAAAAAAATGTTCGAGTATTTATCATTTAACAAAAAACCCGAAAAGATGGAGTACCTGCCTGTGGATGTTGTCACATCTGAGAACGTTGATTTTTTCATTTAGAATTTATGGATTGAAGAAAAACTAAAATAATAAAAATTATATGAAAACAATTGGTAAAATTTCAATGGGACTTGGCGACAGATTCGGTCACCAGGGAAGTGCTCAGTTAAAAGCTATAATTGAAGCCGGTAAAAAAGGAATCGAAATCACACCCGTTTGGAATAAATCGAACAGGGAGCATATGATAATCGGTACTCAACCCGGTGATGTAAGAAAAGAAGCAGATAATGTGACTGCAAAAGCAGGATTTAAGAAACCTTATTATGTTGATGCTGACCATATTAATTTAGATACAGTTGACAGATTCATTGAGAGTTCAGACTTTTTCACTATTGATGTAGCATCATATATAGGTAAAAAAGCCAGTGATTCTGAAATCAATGAATTTGTAAAAGGAGCCGGCAAATACTGTGGCGAATTAAAGATACCTGGAATAAGAAAGTCTCTTAAAGTGACTAACCGCCTTATCACAGAGATTGCAGAGAAATACCTGTTTGCAGCGATTAAAGCCTGGGAAATCTTCAGGAAAATAGAAAAGGCTAAAGGAAAAGGTAATTTCATAACAGAAGTATCTATGGATGAAGTACCTAATCCTCAGACACCTGTCGAGCTTTTCTTCATTCTTAAAATGCTTGGTGAAGAAAATATACCGGTGCAAACTATTGCTCCGAAGTTTTCAGGAAGGTTCAACAAAGGGGTCGATTATGTTGGGGATCCTGATAAATTCGCCGAAGAATTTGAAGCCGATCTCATGGTAATTGATTTTGCTGTTAAAGAATTCAATCTCCCCGATAATCTGAAGATGAGCGTCCATTCCGGTTCCGATAAATTTACGATATATCCGTACGTTGGATCAATAATAAAGAAACATAACAAGGGACTTCATCTGAAAACAGCCGGAACTACCTGGCTTGAGGAAGTTATCGGCCTTGCTGCTTCAGGTGGCAAAGCGCTCGATTTCGTTAAGGATATCTATTATAAATCCCTTGAAAAAATCGAAGAGCTTTGTGCACCCTATGCTGATGTTATTGATATAAACATTTCAAAGTTGCCTTCCAAAGATGAAGTAGCAAAATGGAACAGCAAAAAGTTTGCAGATTCTCTGAGACATGTCCCAGGTAACAAAGACTTTAATCCTAACATGAGGCAGCTCATACATGTCGCTTACAAGCTGGCTGCTTTTAAAATGGATGAATATTTCCATCTTCTTGAAACTAATGAAAAGACAGTTTCAGCTGCAGTCTATGAGAATATTTATAACAGGCACATATGCAGGCTATTTGAATTGGATTGAATTCTGCTGTTAATCTGATCGTGGAGTGACAAGATAAGGTTCTATTTCACAAGCCAGGGAGCTTCATAACCTTCAGGTCTCTTCCTGACAACAGGTGTTTTTGGAATAAATTTAATATCAATTTGTTCTGCTTTCCCGTTTTCTATCTTATAAAGCAGAGACTGATAAGGTTCAAATTTCAGAGTCAATGAAATCTCCTGTCCTTGCCAGTTGACAGCAATTCTGGTACTGCTGGTCTGATTATTCAATGACTGTCCGTATTCCAGAGGAAATTTGATTCTGTCTGATTTTGGGTCAGGAAAGAAGATATAAAGGGCTTCCTTATCTTCTCTGCACCAATGACGTGGTATCTCACTTCCTGTCAAAAACGGTTTCAGATTTAGCGGAATATCCGATGATACATTTTCTGAATTACCTAATGTTTCGACCATTTTTAAATAGTCAGGATGTAATATTGCTCCGGGCTCTTCCGGCTTCTTTTTCATAATGATTTTTAAACCGTCTCCTGCCAGCTCAAGAAGCCGTTTGAGTACTTTGTAATCGAGATAATCAGAGTTTAGATAAAGAGCTTTAAATTCAGCGTTACCAACTTTTAATGATCCATTCTTTACAGATGCTTTATTAAGAAATTCACCATTGATCCATGCAGGACTATAACCATTTAACTCTTTCGGGAAATAAACATAGCGCATCTCGTAATATCCCCAGGCCCAGATAAACTGCTTTTCCTTAGGCATTACTCCGGCACTCCATGCATCTTCAGTTGGAAGATAAACGGCAATATCGGAATAAGTATTTCCTCTGCTCATATAGTCAGAGACGAGTTCAATGTATTTATTAAAAGATAATAATTCAGGCTCCAGATTGCCTTTATCTCCAATATGAGTAGTCGCATAAAAGTTGACTGTATCCTGATTTTTCGGATTATGAGCTTTACCGTGCCAGATAATATGATTGATACCATTTGAAAAAAGGGCATCGGCTACTAATTTCAGGTCGGCTGTCTGTTCCTCACGGATATAATCACGAGGCCATCCGTACAGACATGTAAAGGTCTCCGATGAAACAGATTTTTTGCCCGATAGTAATGCAGCAGAAGCAGGTATAGCGCAAAATTCAGGTTCGAACAGCATGGATTCACCCTCAGGAATATCCATCAGAGCATATCCGGAGATAAGATCACAAGGAGCACCAGATACCTGACCTCTCGAAAAAATACCAACCGAGTTAAGCGATGAATCAAATTTAGAATAAAAATCAAGCACTTTACCGGAAATGAGAGACATATAGTCGTAAAGGTAACGATGGTTTTTCGGGACATATAATGAATCCATGAAAGGAGAGATATCGTACCCAAATGCTGAAATAAAATCCCGGTCAAATCCATTGCACCATAGTTTTTCGGTTTCAACCTCCCAGCTGTCGATAAAATATGATTGAGCTAACCTGGTGGGAGGACGTGGAAATGAATCGATCAATCTGTTAAAATAGGGCAGGTAATTTTTTGGAGTAAGATGGTCAATCACATAACCTGGTTTAGGATGTTCCCATGACCGGGTTATTACCTGCCTCCATTGTGGCTCACCAAATTTTTGTGAAGCCTGATCAAAGGTCACGTAACTATCACCAAATGGCCATAAAGTTCCCAGTGTCAGATCGCAGCCAAGACCAATTGAATCTGCATAACTGATTGTGTATCTTACAATACTCTGCCATTCAGGGCTAAGCCATTCCTGCCGGGGAGTATATGTAGTATCCTTAGGATTAAATCTGTTAAGGGGATAAACCCATGCCAGTTCAACACCTCCAAAACCATGAGATTTAAGCCAGTCCAAATTATATTTCACATCCTCTTTTTTTATTTCCGAGGCGAACCACCAATATCGTGTGTAAGGCTTTGAATTCAGATAAACAGATTTATAATTGTCATGCGGTACAGTATGACCAGAATTATCACACCCAGTTGAAAAAACCAGTAAATAACCAGCTATAAGACTTAGTAACAAATACTTATAATGTTTATTGTACCTCATTCTTGCGATTTTTTTAGTTTTCATTCCATCCCGGCAATGATACAGTAGCCTGATAGTTGGAATAATTATATAAAGGATTACGGATTGGCATATACAGTTTTCCGGATTTTGGATTATCGCTCTGTGTATAAACCCACAGCTCATTTGGGTTCCAGACAACAATTTCATCACGACAGTCTCCGGTGATATCAAGGACTGCATTGCACATGTCAGGATGCCCGTCATCAGGAAAAACAAGCACTCTCCTGCCCCATCCGTCAAAAACACCACCTTCTTTAATATTCGGATTGTGAACAAAATATTCCTCACCATTTCCAGTCCAGTTCAATGGCAGACACATGCTTCCATACTGATTGGGTTCAAAATCGTGATAAATATTCCCGTCAGCATCGTAAAGATGAATAATTCCCTGGCTTCCCCAGAAATCGATCGTAACAGTTTCAAGTCCCGGCAAATCTGACCGGAAATTTGCAATTGCAGGATTCTGTACATGACCATTAAGAATATGCTTCAGAATTTTACCTTCCCTGCTGACCCGAAGGTAACCTGCATTGCTCGCCGAATACATAATAACAGGCTTTGCGTCCGGATTATCAGTATATTTTACAATTGCCACCCCATCGCAGTGATCATCTATTTCTTTATCGAGACACCATAAAAGCTTCCCGTTATCATCGTACAATGAATAACCGATTGCCAGCTCATCCTTGCCGTCATTATCAATATCGTAAGCAAAGGGATAATGTCCTGTTTTACAGCTTCCTTCCCAGATCACTTTTAAATCATTATTCAAAACCCAGAAATTCGTATAGCGGTCTTTAATAAGGATATCAGCATCCCAGCCTTTACCTTCAGCATCGAAGAAGAAAAGGCA
>JBGOXH010000128.1:0-7774 GCA_041479075.1 Bacteroidia bacterium
GATAAATATTTTTGTTTTCATATTTCTTTTCTTATCAGGTATTGTTTCCAGGTTCTCCTTTGAAACTTCCTTAGATTGATGGTCATGTTCTTTTATTCCGGAAATAATTTCTTTTATTGCAAGAGCGACTTTGTTTATCTGGTCGCGGTAAAAGGTTTTATTCAGATTATCATTTGGATTGTCTTCTTTTGACCGTAACGGCCGGTTAACTCCGGTTGTTTTGAAAATAAATTCTACTCCCCGGAGAACTCCTCCCAAAACCGATTCACATTCCTTTATATCAGCATCATCCAGGTCATGAATACGAATCGGCAGCACTCTGTTTGCCACATTACCACCAGGCAGCTTTACCTTTAGTCCATACTGATCGTGGGCGGATTGTTCGACAAATGCTTTAAACTCATGTTCCCAGGCAAATGATTTTGGATCACAATATGTTCGTGAAATTATTGGAATAAAAATGAGACATTTTAATTTCTCTTTCAGAGATTCATCTACGTCGTGTGTCTCTAATAATCCATCGTGTGGGTTTGCATCAAAATAAATTGAAATATCTTCCTTAAAAGTGGCTTCGAGTTCTCCCTTCAGATTTTCAACAAATTCTGTCACCCAGCCATCGTGTTTATTGTCTTTCTGGCGGTAGCTGATGAAGATGTCGTATTCGTAACCGGAGATTAGACTTGCCATGGTAGTAATTCATTTTGATAAAGTTACGAAAGACCTGAACATAAGTCAAATAAATTTTGCTTGGGACTCCAATTGATTTGATTTAATTACCGTCCCGCCAATGCAGGACGGATAAAAAGATCCCTTTGACCGAGGACTTTAGTCCAAAAATCTCTTTGGGCTAAAGCCCATAAATTGAGATGGCTCCCAAACCGTTGGCTGCCTGCCCGCCCATTGACGGGAAGCCAACGGTAATCAACAGATCGCCGCTATGCGGCTTAGAAAGTATCGTTATTAAATTTCTAGTCCCGTTAGGGACGATCTGTTTGGAGACTAAAGTTAATTGATGAAAGTTGAGCTCCATAGGAGCGATCTGTTGATCTGAGAAATGTTTTTACATTATCTTTGAATGAATTCAATTATTTCCGATATGCTAAACCTTCTTAAACATCCGCTCATTACACATAAACTGACCCAGCTCCGCCGTAAAGAGACTGAAACAAAAGAGTTCCGCGAAACACTCGGGGAGATAGCGGGACTGATGGCTTATGAGATAACCCGCGACCTTCCATTAAAAAATATTACCATTGAAACTCCGATGGGAACCTGCGTTACACAGGAGCTTGCAAGAGATGTTGTTCTGGTCCCGATTTTAAGAGCAGGACTCGGTATGGTTGATGGAATCTCAAATCTCATTCCTTCTGTAAGAATCGGACATATTGGAATATATCGCGATCATGAAACTCTTGAACCAAATATATATTACTCAAAACTCCCTGATAATCTCGCTGATGCTGTGGTAATGGTCCTCGATCCGATGCTTGCAACTGGCGGAAGTGCAACTGCAGCAATCAAATTTCTGAAGGATCAGGGAGCAAAAACAATTAAGCTTGTATGTGTCATTGGTGCTCCTGAAGGAGTGAGAAGAATTGAAAAAGATCATCCGGATGTGCAGATTTATCTGGCCGGCCTCGATGAAAAATTAAATGATATCGGATATATCGTTCCGGGCCTAGGTGATGCAGGCGACAGGCTGTTCGGTACAAAATAAGCGCTAAACAAAAAAATACATAATAATACCATTGTGCCATTGCGCCGCTGTGCCTTCGCGCCGTTGCGCCCTTGAGCCGTTGCACCTTTATATTAAAACATTTCTTAATTTCGCCTGTTTTTAAAATGATGTCAGGGAACAATGTCATAGAAGTAAAAGAGGTCTGGAAATCATTCAAAACTGTCCAGGCTGTTAAAGGGATCAGCCTCAATATCCCTAAAGGACAATTCGTTGCGCTGCTTGGTCCAAATGGTGCCGGTAAAACCACCCTTGTCGAAATGATCGAGGGGATTCAGAAACCGGACAAGGGTGAAATCACAATTATGGGCAAGCATTGGAAAGGTAATGAAGATGAACTTCACCGTATTATCGGACTTTCACTCCAGGAAACAAGATTTATAGATAAGCTCAGAGTGACCGAAACATTGCAGCTTTTTGCAAGCTTCTTCAATCTTGGAAAGGAAAGAGTAAACGAAATAATTGATATTGTCGGGCTTGAGGAAAAAAGAAGATCATATATTGTCAATCTTTCCGGTGGACAAAGACAAAGGCTTGCGATCGGAATTGCTCTCATCAATACTCCTTCCATACTGCTTCTCGATGAACCTACAACAGGACTCGATCCCAATGCACGTCGTGAGATATGGGATATTTTGCAGAAGCTTAAAAAGGTATCAGAGACTTCAATGATATTGACTACACACTATATGGAGGAGGCTGAAAAGCTTTGTGACTACATAATTATAATGGACAATGGAGTAATCCTGCGGGAAGGCACACTTGATCAGCTGCTTGTAGATTCCAGAACTCTTGATGATCTGTTCGTTTCATTAACAGGGAGGAGGATTTATGAGTAAGTTCCACAGATTAAACCAATTATGGCTGCTTATCTTTTCTCTCTTCCGCGAACTGATAAGGGAGCCGGGAGTCCTTTTCTGGGGAATTGCATTTCCGATACTGATGTCGCTCGGACTCGGATTTGCTTTCACCAAAAAACCTGAAGTCATACGAAAAGTTGCAGTTATTAAAGTATCTGAAACATCTGTTCGCGACAGTTCAGCTATTTATAATTTCCTTGAATATAAATGTGAAAAAAATAAGAGCACGGAAGAGAACGATTTCCAATGGAGACTTAAAATAAAAGATGAAAAGCTGGGCAATTCGACTTTTCTTTTTTATGAACTCGACTGGGATAATGCAATGATTTTGCTTAAGAGAGGCACCGTAAATCTTATCCTTGCCAGTAATGACGGAGAAACCGAATATCATTTTGATCCCATGAATTCAGATGCCGAATTGACTTTTCTGAAGCTTAGTCCAATAATCGGATCTGGGGAAATTCTTCCTGCCCAAAGCAGTGCAGAGATCAGACCCCTCACTGTACAGGGAACCCGTTATATTGATTTCCTGGTACCCGGTCTTATCACTCTGGGTGTAATGATGTCAACTATGTGGGGCATAAGCTATGGGATAATTGATAAACGGTCTAAAAAGTTGCTCCGCCGCCTGGTAGCTACTCCTATGAAAAAGTCGCATTTCCTGATTGCCCTGATAACTGTCAGAGTAACAATGAATTTCCTTGAAGCACTAGTACTACTCATATTTGCAATTCTTGTATTTAATCTGACTATCCAGGGGAGCATTTCGGCAATGATACTTCTGTTTCTAGCCGGGAATATTGCATTTGCAGGTATAGCTGTTTTTGTATCATCGCATACTTCAAACACTGAAGTTGGAAATGGTTTAATCAATGCTGTCGTAATGCCGATGATGGTTCTGTCGGGTATCTTTTTCAGCTACCACAATTTTCCGGACTGGAGTATTCCGATAATTCAAAAATTCCCTTTGACAATGCTTACCGATGGCATAAGGAGCATTTTTAATGAAGGGGCAGGTTATTCCCAGATCGCATTCCCATTTTTAATACTTATTACTATAGGAGTAATCTTTTTTGCAGCCGGATTGAAGATATTCAAGTGGCATTAAATCAATGACCCCCTCTCCCGCTAAAGGGGGATCTCCCCCAAGGGGAGAAAATTCTGGTTATTTAACTGAAATCCAAATAGAAGCAGTGATTTTTCCCCCCTCTGGGGGGAAATTAAAAGGGGGTTTATAGTCCAAAAAAAATCTATTTTAAAACTTTTCCAGGTCACCATTAAATTCCAAAGTTTGTCCTTTTTTAGTTGGACATGAGAAAATTTTGTCCTTGTATCTTATTAATAAAGGATAACCAGCTTTGGATAACACTTTCAGAGAAGTAAGCTTCCCTCCTGCCCATGAAAATTCCAGTTCGAATCCGTCACGTGCACGGATTCCTTTTATATGTCCGTCAGGAATGCCGTCAGGTAAGGCAGGCAGAATATCTATCTCATTCAGATGGCTTTGCAAAAGCATCTCGGCAATACCTGAAGCTCCGCCGAAGTTACCATCGATCTGGAATGGTGGATGTGCATCAAACAGATTAGGATATGAACCGCCACCTGAAGATCCTCCTCCGGTTGTTGCAGATGTAGCCTGCCCCTGGGGTCTTAATAACATCTTAACCATTTTCCAGGCATGGTTTCCATCCCTGAATCTCGCCCAGAAGTTGATCTTCCATGCCAGGCTCCAGCCTGTTCCCTCATCACCGCGGGCTATCAGCGATTTTTTTGCAGCTTCCATCAGATCAGGAGTCTCTTTCCAGTTTATCTCCTTCCCGGGATGAACCCCCCATAAATGAGAAATATGTCTGTGTTTATTTTCAGGGTTATCAATATCTTCAATCCACTCCTGCAGCTGACCGAATCGCCCGATCTGATAAGGTGCAATTTTCGTCAGCATCTGCTTTAAAGTATCTGCAAACGACAAATCTTTTTTTAATATCGAGGATGCTTCAATGCATGCTTTGAAGAGGCTCTTGATTATCTCATGGTCCATTGTGGGACCTGAAACCAACCCTCCGTTTTCCGGTGAATTTGATGGTGCAGAAACAAGCCAGCCTCTTTTCGGATCAGCAACAAGAAAATCGACATAAAACATTGCTGCACCTTTCATTACTGGCCATGCAGTGGAAGCTAAGAAAGTTTTATCGCGGCTGAAAAGATAATGCTCCCAGAAGTGATGTGCCATCCAGCCGCTGCCCGAAACCCATATTCCATGATTTGATGCATTGATTGGTGCCGCTCCACGCCACAGATCAGTGTTGTGATGCAGAACCCAGCCTCTGGCGTTATAATGCTCTCTGGCAACCTTTTCTCCTGACGGGACAACCTCTTTAATCATCCTGAAAAGTGCATCATGACATTCTGCAATGTTCAGAACCTCAACAGGATAATAATTCATTTCAGTATTTATGTTCACTGTGTATTTACTATCCCATGCAGGGTTTATGTTGTCGTTCCAGATACCCTGCAGATTTGCAGGATAGGTTCCCGGGCGGCTTGATGATAACATCAGGTATCGTCCATATTGAACATATAAAGCTGCCAGGGAGTTATCCATTTTATCGTTAATTGCTCTTATTCTCTCATCAGTTGGAAGATTCTCATTTCCTGTTGTACCAAGATTTATTGAGAATCGGTTGAAATATTTCTGATAATCAGCAATATGCTCTTTCTTTAATTGCTTAAATGATTTCTTCCCGAGATCGGAAAGATATTTTGAACAAAGCGATGAAGGATCTCCTGAAACATTTTTTGGGTTGATGAAGCTTGTTGCTGCAACAAGCCATATCACTGCTTTATTAGCCTTTTCGACATGTAACCTGTTTGCCAGTGCTGAAACAGTTCCTCCTGTTGTGATGACTTTAAGCATTGCTGTCCCTTTAAGAACACCATCCTTCACTTTTACATTTAGTTCCATAAATCCGTCACTTGTAGCAATTACCGAAGAACCTTCATGGACAGCTGTCAGCAATATATCAAAGGTCAAAGCCTTTTTCTTATCGCATTTCAATTCAACAGCAATCACATTACCCGGGTAGCTGGCAATATATTCCCTGGTAAAGGTTGTATCGCTGATCATATATGTTGTTCTGCAGACTGCCTCAGAAATATCAAGCTCTCTGCGATAATGTGTGACACTGTTATGTCCGGGAAAACTGAGCCAGACATCTCCGAAAGGCTGGTATTTTTGCTGCCGCAGCGGGACACTCATAAATTGTTCAAGAGCCAGATCTTCAGCTTCTTTTTGTTTTCCCTGCCATAAAAGCTCACGTATTTCGCCAAGATATTTATAAGCCCCCTTATGTGAATAATCATGGGGTTCACCTGCCCATAGTGTTTCTTCATTAAACTGGATGTGGTCAACAGCAGGGGCTCCGAATATCATTGCTCCAAGGCGGCCGTTGCCAACCGGAAGTGCTTCCTCCCATACAGCAGCAGGTTTTTTATACCAAAGCCTTAACTCATTGTCTATCTGAGCATTACAAATTATTGCCGTTTGTAAAAACAAGCTCAGTAATAGTATGTTTTTTTTCATTGTAAAAAATATTTTCCAGTCCAATGACTAATATACAAACTTATTCTGCCTGAAAGCTGCATTCTTATTACATTTTAAATAAACTCTCCGGATTAAGTTTTAACGATATAATGCAACAAATCATTTTTTCTCCTGTCTTTGATCAGGAAGAAGTAAAAAATTAATAAGGAAGAATATGAAAAATCTTAAGTATTTAATGATCCTGGTTCTTTGCATTAGCATATCCGGATGCATTGACGGGCAGATCCGTAAAACTGTTTACGGGAACAAGAATGTCGTAAAAAAAGAAAGAAGCACTGAAGCATTCACAGGAATTGAAGTTGGCAGCAACATTGATGTTTTCCTTTCACAGGGTGACAAAATCAGTGTCGAAGTTGAAGCTGATGAAAACCTACATGAGTACATCAAAACTGAGGTCAAAAATGGAATTCTGAATGTTTATACTGATGTAAATATCCGTGAAGCGGAAAAGAAAAGGGTAAATGTAAGTATGAAGGATATCACTTCGCTGAGCTGTACCAGTGCAGGTGATTTGCTTGGTTTAACTCCGGTAAAAGCTGAAAATCTCAGAATTTCATGCACAAGCGCTGGTGATATTAAGGTGGAGGTTTATACAAAAACTGTTGATATTGATATAAGCAGCTCTGGTGATCTTTCACTGACAGGTGAAGCTGATAAGCTGAATGCCGATCTAAGCAGTGCAGGTGATCTGAATGCTTTCGAGTTTAAGGTTAAAGAGGCTGATATTTCAGTTTCAAGCGCAGGAGATGCCGATATTTATGTTACAGAAAAGCTCAGGGCAGAGGCTTCAAGCGCAGGCGATGTGAATTACAAGGGTGATCCAAAAAATGTTGATGCACATACTTCCAGCGCAGGCGGAGTGAATAAAAAGTAGCTTCTTTAAAATATATATTTTCAACATTATTACAAGCCGGCAGGGTTGCTCCTGCCGGTTTTTTTTTATTTTTGTACAATCAAGAGTGAATCCTGAAAATTTTATAAAATGAAAGAAAATTTAAGCATCAGTCTCAAAAATGCCGCCAGCTTTATTTCATATGAAGAGGTTATTGCTCTGGCACAGCTATCTGTCAGGCATCTCGAATCGATTAACGCAGGAACAGGTGCGGGAAATGATTTTCTCGGATGGCTCTCCCTTCCTGATGATGTGATTCAGCAGTTCGACAGGATAGAAAAAACTGCAAAACACCTGAGATCTGTTTCAGATACCACCGTGGTTATCGGTATCGGAGGTTCATACCTTGGTGCAAAAGCCGTTATCGAAGCACTTTCTCATTCATTTACCTCCCTGCAGAAAACCAAACATCATGAAATACTTTTTGCAGGACAAAACATCTGTGAAGATTATATATCTGACCTTCTTGAAATTCTCGAAGGAAGAAATTATTCAATTGTTGTTATCTCCAAATCGGGAACGACGACTGAACCTGCAATTGCTTTCAGGATTCTCAAGGATCATCTTGAAAGAAAAGTCGGCAAAGCACAGGCTGCCGACAGGATTATTGCGATTACTGACAGCTCAAAAGGAGCATTAAAGACGCTTGCTGATATAAACGGATATGAAACATTTGTTATTCCTGA
>JBGOXH010000298.1:0-3413 GCA_041479075.1 Bacteroidia bacterium
CAGGTTACTGAGCCTTACCAACCAGCTGCTGGATTTCCAGAAAACTGAGAAAGAAATGTTTAAACTTAACTTTATCAGGACGGATATATGTGAACTGGTTGAATCGACATTTAATCTTTTTCTCCCATACAGTGAGGAAAAAATGATATCCATCCAGCTGCATTCCCCTGTAAATCATTATGATCTGGCAGTCGACAGGGAGGCTATCACAAAGATATTGAGCAATCTTCTTTCAAATGCAATTAAATTTGCAGTATCAAGGGTTGACTTATTCCTCCAGCCCGAAACCGAGAAGGAAAACATCATAAGGATTCGTGTAAACAGTGACGGTAAATTAATACCAAAAGAGGTAAGTGAAAGGATCTTCGAGCCATTTTATCAGATAGATTTTGATAAACCCGGTGAAAAAGGTACGGGACTTGGACTTCCACTTGCCCGTTCACTTGCAGAACTGCATCATGGCAGACTTTTTCTTGATACTTCTGAAAGGAAATATAATTCTTTTGTCCTGGAACTGACTAAATATCAGGAAGAAACAATTGCCAGGAATATAGAGAAGGATGGAATTAATCTGAGTGGACATGATGAGTTTGACCTATTTGGATCTCTTGAAAATTCACGTCCAAATATACTTCTTGTGGAAGACGAAATTGAAATGGGGAGATTTATTGCAAAAGAAATATCAGCGGACTATAATGTCATTCTGACTCATAATGGCGACGAAGCAATGAAGGCGCTTAAGAAATATAATATTACTCTGGTTGTCAGCGATGTTATTATGCCGGTTATAAATGGATATGAACTTTGCAGACAGATTAAATCAAATATAGAATTCAGCCATATACCTGTTATACTTCTTACGGCAACCATACATCTGAATGCAAGGATCGAAGGTCTTGATTCAGGAGCAGATGCTTATATCGAAAAACCATTTTCAACAGATCTTTTAATGGCTCAGATTGTTAACCTGATTAAGAACAGGAGCCTCGACCGTCAGAACTTCATTAATACGCCGCTGGCTCATTTCAAATCAGTTGCAATGAATAAAACTGATGAGGAATTTCTCAGGAAACTTCATACAACCCTGATGGATAATATCTCTGAGAATGATTTGAGCGTGGAAAGAATCGCTGAGTTAATGGGAATTAGTGTTTCAACTCTGTATAGAAAAGTAAAAGCCCTTACAGACCTGAATTCAGTTGAATATATCAGACTAACCAAACTTAAAAAAGCTGCAGAATTATTGTCGGAAGGAAATTACAGGATTAATGAAATATCATACCTTGTCGGATTTTCATCTCCTTCATATTTTGCCACCAGTTTCCAGAAACAATTCGGGATTTCACCTTCCCAGTTTATCAGGAAATTAAAGTAATAAGGATATTGATCTGCTAAACTATTGCATCACTCCTTCTAATGGAAGAGCTCTGTTGAACCTGGAAGCGTTACCTTTAAAGTCAAAGAGTATCTTTTTCTTACCAATTTCATCGAACTTAATAACCATCTTTTCCGAGGATACATTTTCAATGTACCGCAATGAAAGTTCAAGAGTCTTATCATCTAACCAGGTATAGGCTTGAGCAATTTTAAAAGGAGGCAATCCATTCTGATTATTCTTTGCCTGTGCAAATATCGAAGGTCCATGTTTAGTAGTTTCACCTGGTTGCCATCTTCCCGAAGCAAATGAAAAGTCAAAAGAAGCTGTATCGGTTTTCAAATTGAGTAAACAGAGATCATCCTTAAACTGAAGTGAAATGCTCTGAATATGTTTATCATTCTGTGCAAAAGTGAAAGTTTTGCCTGATACTTTAGATGTAACAGCATCGTTACTGTTTTTTGCAGGAATTGGAAGAGCAAGAGAAGTCAGTCTCTGTTTCAACTCAGTTGAAGACTTTTCATCCACTGGTAGTGCCTTATCCAGTATTCCCGGGTATAAATATTTCCATACCATACTCAGTTCACCCCACATATCGGGAGAATCGGCAGTAAATATCACTACTGCATCTTTATCAGGCATTACAAGTACAAACTGACCATTAGCTCCGTTAGCCTGGTACGAATTGTGACGTGCACGCCAGAACTGATAGCAATACCCCTGAACCCCATCATTAGAGGAATCTCTTTTTGACTGAGTCATGTCAGGATTCTGGTATATTTTCAGGGATGTAGCTTCTTCAACCCATTTTTTCGGAAGAAGCTGCTTGCCATTCCATTTGCCTTTCTGAAGATAAAACTGCCCGAATTTGGCCAGATCTTCTGTTTTCAATCTTAAGCCCCATCCACCTGTATTGATTTCAAACGCATCTGTTTCCCAATCCATTCCTTCTATCGCAAGAGGTTCAAATAATCTGAGAGTCAGATAGTCAATAACCTTTTGTCCGGTTACTTTTTTAACTATAGCCGACAACATATATGAAGCTACTGAATTATAACGATATGTTGTACCCGGTTCACTGAATAATGGCATAGCCAGGAATGATTTAACCCATATTTCATCACCTGAAAGCTGCGGTTCACGTCTTTGGCCTGTTGACATACTAAGTAAATCCCTTATTCTAAGTTTTGATAAAAAAACACTTATTGTATCTGGCAGATATTCCGGAAAGAATGAAGCTACCTTATCGTCCAGACTAAGTTTCTTTTCACTTATTGCAAAACCGACTGCAGTTGAAGTAAAACTTTTACTGGCTGAATTAAGAGTATGCTTTAAATCTGGACGGTAAGGATTCCACCAACCCTCGGCAATAACTTTGCCATGCCTCAGAAACATAAAACTATGGAACTCATGCCTGCTTTTGGCGGTTGAATCCAGAAAAGTAATTATGGCCTTAGCCGAAACGCCTTCAGCTTCCGGAACACTCCTTGGAAGCGATTTACTGACCTGTTTGCTTGTGCAGGAAATGAGAGTAAAACAGAGGATAATTGCTGCAAAGGATGATCTGTTTAATTTTTTTTTCATTGAGTCAGGTTTAAGGAGCTATTGAAAACAGAAATAATAATATATAATATAACTATCAGGAATCAATAACAAAATGACTGAAATATTTTGAAATACATGAACTCAACCCCCCGGCCCCCTTCTCTAGCAAGCAAAAGAAGGGGGAGTGAGGCTTTATAGCCCCTCTTTGCAGGGCCGAGCGTTTAAAAATTGCCCAGTGGGCAATTTTAGCGAAGGAGCCAGCTTGCAGGGCAGAGAGGGTCCCGATAGCTATCGGGAGGGGTGAGTTCATGAAACCAAAGTGAAGAAATAATTGATTTTCAAGTAACATAAAATCTTTTGTTATTCTTTCCAGTTACTCATATTATTTAATTCGACAAATAAGCAGGTCTGACTAAAAAAAATATGACTGATTTTCTCGAATCAAATATCAAATACCTGCAGGGAGTTGGTCCGAAAAGAGCCGAACTTCTTA
>JBGOXH010000190.1:0-5583 GCA_041479075.1 Bacteroidia bacterium
CAGTTTCTGTAAGTTTTTTTACATTCTCAATTGTTACGATCGTCTGTTTACCAATGTCATTCTTCCCGATAGTTTCCTGCCCGATAATCGAAGCTGTTCCTGAAATATGAAGATAGGCATTGTGATTATTTGCAACAAGAAGCGCCCGCTCGAACTTCGGTGCATGTTTGGTAGCTTTATCTTTATCTTTCAATCCCATTAAAACCTGCTGCCCGTAGTTATATGCATTAATCTGATTAGGATTTTCAACAGCGCTTATCTTCAATGATTCACTTAACTCAACAGCACAGAAATCGAGTATTACACCGCCATGTTTCATACCAACACCTGTTGCTGCCGGATAACCCTTCACTTTCCCGTATCTGGAATAGTAATCGTTCCTTACTTCATTAAAAATCTGATAGTTCTGATATCCGTCCTTTATATCAAGAATATTTCCGATATAGTTCCATTGCCTTATCAGGTTATTCAGCGACATCTGTTCGTTCTCAAGAATTGCCACCATCAGATCGAAAGCTTTTTCAGATGCTTTCCTGGTATCTTCCGGATACAAATAGCTGCTGACTCCTCCCGCCCAGATCTCTTTTCCGGTTTCAGATTCAATTATTAAATATGGTATTGAGCTGAATACTTTCCCGGTAACTTTTAATGTATCCGAAGGGACAAATGATGCTTCGACTGCAACTTTCCATGGTTTTTCAGGAGGTTGGACAGTAATATTTAAAGCAGGGCAGCAGGGGCTGAATTTATCGCTTACCGATTGACTGATTTTTTCTCTTGCCTTTAGAAATGATTCAAAATCAGGCACATCGATAAAAACATTAAGCTTTACGGGTATATAGCCTGACAGGCAGGTATTTTCAATTTTGTTCAGACAGAGCTTCCATTCTTCCTCAACACTCCCCTCGATCGCAGGAAGATAGATTTTATAAGTCTTTGACATAGAGGTTCAATCTTTGAGTTCAAAAGTAACATTTTTTGCTGCTGAACCAATTGTCTTTAACATATTCCTTCCATTTGCCAATACTTTCCCTGTTATGAGCTCAGGTACATTAAATGATCTCAGGCAATAATCATAAAAATCCGGATCTTCCTGAGGAAGCATAAATGGCTTTGTTGCTTCTCCGTTTTCATCGAGCCATGCAAAATAGGGACGGGTATATAGCCCGTCAGTTCTTCGGCTGCTGAAAACGAACCAATGTGAACCTGATGACCAGGAATGATAACTTTCAGTATTATCGGTATTAACAGCATTAAGCTTTTTAAAAGTTCCATCGCTGAGATTCAGCAAATAAAGATCCGCCTCTTTGTGCCAGATTGAAAAATTGCCGTAATCCGACATGGTAAACATGAGGTATTTCCCGTCATGCGAGGTTCTCGGGAAAGAAATGCTTTTACCTGTTTTATAAGAACTTATAAGTGTATCCACCTGGTTACCGAAAGTTCCGGAAGATGCATCAAACGAGATTTTGCAGAGGCTGTATTTAACCTTGTTATAATCATCAGGCATGATTGCTTTTTTTGCTGAACAGAAATATAGCAATCCCCCATCTGCTGAAAAGGCCGGGAAAGTCTCAAAACTTCCATCTGACGAGATCAGCTTACTGGTAATCAGCTTATTGGCGTTAATATCATAAACTACCAGGTCTGATTTTGAATCCATCACCTCAATTCGTTTCTCCTTTACAGTATGAAAAACCTGCGAAATTGAATTTACAGAAAATGCTATATATGAACCTGAAGGATGCCAGTATGGATAAACACAATTTGAGATAGTTGAATCTGTTTTTGTATTCAGCTTGGTGCTTATACCATCTTTTACAAGAATGGTTCCTGCAATGTTTCCCCTTAGATGAAACATCATCAGTTCAGGATTATTATTATTAAAAGAGTGACAATTCATGCAATTGCCAGGCAGGAGCCTGTTATCGATAATCGGATCTTCATCAAAATTTGTAAGGTTTCTCTGGTAAATTCCCATTTCGCTCCACGATTCATAACCGGGAGCAATGAGCCTGTATACCAGGTATGGATCAATCGGGCTGTTTTTGACATTTATTTTAAAAGGAAGATACTTCAGCCATATACCTTCTGTCTTTGAATAAACCGTAACATTCAGGCTGTTACCAGCACACTTTTCCAGCAATCTGTGCCATTTGTTTACTGGAATTTCAATTTTATTCTTTCCATGTATCTCCAGCTTCCCTTTTTCACTTTCAAAAATTGCGATAAGCTTTTTTGAAGGTTCAGTAATTTTAAAATTAAGCGGGGCAATATTTACAGGTACCGTCACATCAGTAACATCAGGAAACAATGGAGGTGAAGCATTCTTTTCCGTGAATTTCCCGGGGATACCGGAACATGATGCCAGCAAAATCAATCCTGCCGAAAATAAAATATTTTTAATTTTAAGCATATAATCCGATTTAATCAATTCGTTCACTTTTCATCATTCACAATCTCAATTTGCTTATAATGAAAATAGTACCAATATGTTCCTGAAAATCTTCTGCTTAATAATTCCTGTGCATTCTTATTCGTTGTATAAATTTCTGCGTATGCTTTCATTCTGCGTTTTGTATCCTCGCTTATTTTATAAGGAATATTTTCCATCGGGTCTTTCGATGTCAGTCCGATTACGTACATAATTGCTTCCTGGTATGATACAGGTATCCTGGTATAACCCAGGTCGTTCATCATAGGAATACGATTCATGAAATTCCGCAAGTCCTTATTTATCAGGTAGAAAGTCATCAGGTATTGGTATGCAATTTTATTCTGAGGATCATCACGCAACAACATGTTAAGTATCGGTTCCATGTTTTGCACCTTAAAGAAGAAGTCCTGTTTTATCATCATCTGTCTCTTTTCTCCCCAGACAGGATGCTTATTGATCAAATTCTCATTATACAGATATCTCTCTGTATCTTTTGTCCATTTCCGGTAAAAAATTGTTTTTTTCAGAAGCTTAAGGTATTTCCCCGCGACCTCATAATTCCCATTAATCAGGTTTGTTTCTGCAAGCCGTTTTACCGACCGGACCATTTTGCCAAGATTTGGTGTCGTTTCTGTGCTTTCGAAAGAGTACTCCTGCGATGCATTGATAAGACCAAGCTGAAATAAGATTTCACTTCCCATCATTGGCGCAACGTATTCTTTTTTAAACGGGAGGAAAAGTCCGTCGATGCCGTTCTGCTCAAAGTTGAACATGAGGTCGCCCATTTTTTCAGTCTTAGCCAGTGAAAGGTTCAGCATTGCCAGCGACAGGTTATTTCTTGGAGGTTTCTTTTCAGCAAATTTTATGACATCATTCCAGCGTTCTTTTCTCACAAGATAGTCGTACTTCATAATCTCCTCCGCACTGAAATTTGCCCATAGCTTTGAACCAAAATATCCGGCAGCTATAATCAAAGCAATCTGTACATATACAGAAATTATATATTGTTTGTTCGTTGAAGGGAGGAAAAACATTAATATCATAAGAATTCCGGGCAGGGCAAAAAATATTGGGATTGCGGTGGGAACAACAGTTCTGAGATTATAGTAGAATTCGCTTATAAACGAAAGTCCCAGTGGTTGCAGGATCAGGAAATGCCTGACCAGCAACGGGATCCCTGCAGCTATAATTAAAAATAAGATTAATTGCCAGATTCTTAATCCTTTAAAGCTTGTTTCTTCTCTAACAGCTTTCATTCTTGCTTTTAATGCAGCTAACACCTCAAAGAGAATCATTACACTTAACAACATTAAATATGACCCGCCGGTCAGAAGGTAAGTCAGGATGATCAGGATTATACCGATTAGAAATCTCTTGCTGTTTTTTGTAATGCATATATAGAGCCAGCCTGAAAGCAGAGCAATAAAAAATCCAATTATACCGGATAACGGATAAAATTCATCGCAGAGTATCAGAGCTGCATTAAGTGAGGGTAGAAAACTCAGCGGGAAAAATGAATGATTGTTATTTACAGATGCAAGAATTCTGAGTGTTACCTGCTGAATTCCAAAAAGTAATACTGATATGATGAACGGACCGACAACTGATAAATAGTAAAATTGTGTAAGGAATCCTCCGATCCATCCCGAGAATCCTCCGGGGAGATTAATTTTTGAAATAAAATAATCACCGGTAAGCAGGAATAGCTGAGACTGCTCTTCAAAGTGGAGATGATTATTGTAAAACAGGGCGAAGAACAGGAAGATACAGGTAAAGAAAAAACCTGTGAATATGTATTTTGTATATTTCAGCAGTTTGGTACTCTCCATTTTACCGGATTTTTCTATTGACAAAACTACATTATTTTATCATAAATTCAACCAATTACAGCCACGAAAGTGGCTACTGTGATAATAAACCACCTCCCCCCTGACTTGCGTCAGGGGTACTCCCCGCTTAAGCGGGGCAGGCTCTCCTTTTAAAAGGAGGAGAAAGTTAAAGTATTATAAATCAATACTTTCCTCCCGCTTTCCGCGGGAGGTGTCCCTGGCGTTTACAGTTAGGGACGGGGTGGTTTTAAAACTATGGAGATACTAACTATTTGGTTTCGTCACTAACATACTTTACCGGTTCTGCTTTCAGCTTTCTGAACGCTTTTCTTACGTCAGCAGTCCTGAATTGCACGGGTCCTCTTGCGAGCTCGGGGATGTTGTATGATTTCATGAAAAAGTCATAAAAATCAGCATCTTTCTGCGGCAGCTGAAATGGTTTACCGCATTTGCCATTTTCATCAATATGAGCAAAATATGGCTTCCCATACATCCCATTATCGCGCTTGCTCGCAAAAACAAACCACCTGCTGTTCGATGACCAGCTATGATAAGAATCTGCATGGTTTGAATTGACAATTGAGATAGTATCGACTGTTAAATCTGATAACTTTAGAAGATGCAGATCAGCTTCCTTATGCCAGACCGGGAAATTCCCATAATCAAATGATGTGAACAGAATGTACTTTCCGTCAGGAGATGGCTTTGGTTGGCTCAGTGTTTTACCTGTCGTGTAAGCAGATATTAATGTATCAATTTTTGTTCCGAATGAGCCTGAATCCGGATTAAAGCTCAAAGCACATAAGCTGTATCTGACTGATTTATAGTTCTCCGGCATTTTAGTTGCTTTTGCTGTACAGAAAAAGATCGTTTTTCCGTCAGCTGAAAAAGCAGGAAATGTCTCAAATTCATTTTCCCCCGATAAAAGCTTGTTTTTTATAATTTCATTTTTTTCGATATTCAGAACCACAACATCAGAGATGGTATCATAAACTTCAAGACGCAGATTATAAATTGAATGAAACTCAGGGATGATGACATTTGTCGAAAAGGCAATGAATCTGCCACCCGGGTGCCAGCTCCCGTAAACTCCGGCGGAAATAGTACTGTCAGTTGCGGTATTAATCTTTCTGAATTTACCATTGTCCTGAATCATTGTTCCACCGTTTTTATGCCGGAGATGAAAAAATGATAAGTTGGGGCGTTGGTTCGAATAGGTATGGCAATTAATACAACCTCCGTCAACAAGGTTGTTATCAACCAGCACGCTTTTTCTGAAATCCTCTATATTCATCTGGCATATCTGCAGCTTATTCC
>JBGOXH010000069.1:0-11313 GCA_041479075.1 Bacteroidia bacterium
AATAAAGAAGTTATATTAGACTGAATAATCTTGCCATCGCTGTAAGCAAATACTGAAGGAAGCAACTCGAAAGATGGATTTCTCAGCTGCACATCATAGCCTGCTGTCAGATAATAATGCCTGCTGACATAAGAAATGACCTTGGTTTCTTCTTTAGTATATTTTATTTTAGGCTGATTTATATGTGTAACTGACAGAGAAGCATAGTATTTATCGGCATTTAAATACACACCAAGACCTGCATCAAAAGCTACAAAGTTCTCTTTACTGGTTGGAATTAAAGGATCTTCATCAGGTTGGACAAAACCTTCTCCGTCAGGTATGTTCCAGGTGGGATCAATAGTTTTATTTATTATACCAAGATTAATTCCTATTCCCAGTTTTGCTATATTAAGATCCAGAAGATAAGAATAAACAGCTGAGAGATTCAAATCTTTATCAAATCCGACATTGTCGGTTTCTATTACAAGTCCAACACCGTGTTTTCTTTTAAAAAGTGAAATTGGAGCAGAAACATCGAAAAGAGTTGTAGATGGCGCCCCTTTAAAACCTACCCATTGCTGCCTGTTAAGAGCTGTGGCACAAATCATACCGGAAGTACCCGCAACACCAGGATTATATGTCAGAGTATTAAACATATACTGACTTGACAGAGGATCCTGCTGTGACAAGCCTGAAAAACATATTAAGACTAAAAAAAGAAATGCTACACTAAGTCTTTTCATTTCTTCACTAAACCTAAAGATTCGATACAATTGAGTTGAACCAGTAAAATAACTAAAAATCTAAAACGTAAACAAATATACTTTTATTTATTTAAGAGTGAAAAATAGTTGTTTTGATGAGTGTTCATCAGAGGAATGATTAACAGAGTTGTATATATGACAAAAGGAGAAAAAACAATGAGCAATCACAATTTTAATCTGTCAATTCCCTGTATCCATCTTTCAGGAACTTCGTTCCGGTTAGCCCTTAAATAATCTTCGTGTGAACAGGCAATATATAGATTCTTGTCAGCTTCAGTGATCAGTTCCATCCACCAACGGTCTGTAAGATTGCTCTTTACAAAAATGAGATCATCCTCAAGATCTGTTACCCTGACATGATACCTGACAAATCGCCCTGAATTACTGTTACTTAATAAAGGTGCTTCGTACTGTTTCTGTGAGAATCCTTCAAGGAAAAACCATAGTATCTGGGCAGCCAGACCGGTAGTCTGGCACCTGATATCCATGTCGGGATTTACATCAAACAAACCAAAGATTTTCAGATTATCAGAAATCCCGGCATATCTTGCCAAAAGGCATATTTCTTCACCATAAAAACCATTGGGAGAAGGACTTATGGTTCCCGGTGCATCCGATTGTCTGACTGCAGAAATATCGAAAACTGCCAGATCAGAATCTCTGAAAAGGGGTTCAGTGAGGTAGATTGCTTTTCTGACATCGCCAATTCTGACAAGTTCTGATTTCCGTTTTAAAAAACGATTAACCACCTGCTGATCATTAAGATATGTCTGGTAACCGATATTAATATAATGATGTAAAGTGCTTTTATGATTGTGTATTATGTTACTCAGATAATTAAATGAGTCTGACTCTTTCTTTTCAATGCTGAAATCAATTCTTGAATCAACAGCAGTAAGAGTATATTTCATTTTAAGATTTGATAAAGCTTTATCAATTGAAACAACAAGTGCGCTGCTTCCTCCGATTAAAACAGGAAAAATATTTTCACCGATGAGATAGACCAGGATATCAGTTAATCCGGCAATGGTGTCGTTAAATGCAACCCCCTGTTTCATATTGCCCAGATCGATGATTTTTGATTTGCCAGGGATCCTGGCGAGCTTGTAAAGTTCCTTCCTGATAGAATCAGGCCCTTTCATTGTACCTGTTCCGGGAGAATTTCGTCCTTCGGGGACACCAAACAGAGCAATTTTATAATTATTTAAATCCTTAAGCGGCTTACTATCAGTATGTATAATGATAGAATGAGGGAAACCTGCCTGATCTGTAAGATGCTCAAATTCAGGTCTTTCAATGCTTACGGGGTTAAAATAATCATTCAGATCCATCATAGTTGATATCAGGTGCTCTTTTTAGATTTATTGTTCTTTTCAATGATCTTAATGCAGTCTTCCTTAGTCAGCTTTTCAGATTCAGTACCTTTTGGAAGCCTGTAATTTAACTTGTCTCTGGTAATATATGGACCATACCTTCCATTTAAAACTTTGATATCACCAAAATCTTTAATGACCTTCTTTTTCTCGCTCTCATTCTTTTCATTTATTATCTCAATTGCTCTTTCAACAGTCAGAGAATAAGGATCATCCGTTCCTTTTTTCAAGGAATAGAATTTATTCTTATATCTGATGTAAGGTCCGAATTTTCCGATACCTATCACCATCTCGTCACCTTCATGTATTCCAAGCGACCTTGGCAGCCTGAAAAGATTCAACGCCTCTTCAAGGGTAATTGTTTCAATCAGCTGATTCTTTGAAAGGCTAGCGAATCTGGGTTTGCTTCCGTTATCTGAATTTCCGAATTGGGCAACAGGCCCGAATCTGCCCATTCTGACAGTTACTGGTTCTCCTGTCTCAGGATGATTTCCAAGATTTCTGACTCCCGTTTTCCTGTCTTTATTCTCGAGAGTCTTTTCTATGGTTTTGTGGAAGGGGCCATAAAATTCACGAAGCATCCCTGCCCATTTTAATCTGCCCATTGCAATCTCGTCAAACTGCTCTTCAACTTCAGCAGTAAAGTGATAATCAACAATTTCCGAGAAATTTTCAATAAGAAAGTCATTGACTATCATACCAATATCCTGTGGAAACAGCTTTGATTTTTCTTTACCAGTCATTTCTGTTTTGGATGTCGCAGTGACTTTACCTTTTTCAAGAGTCAGAACTTTAATGTACCTTTTTTCTCCCGGCCGATCCTCCCGTGAGACGTATCCTCTGTTTTGAATGGTAGAGATAGTAGGTGCATACGTGGAAGGTCGTCCGATTCCCAATTCTTCAAGCTTTTTGACAAGACTTGCCTCGGTATATCGTGGGGGAGGTGTGGTGAATTTCTGGGCAGCAGTCATACTATTATAATATAATGGCATTCCTTTTTTCACCGGAGGGATAACATATTTTTCTTCATCATTATTTTCCTGGTCTGACGATTCTGTATATAATTTCAGGAATCCGTCAAATTTAATAACCTCACCTGTAGCATTGAAAACAACAGGTGAATTATTCATTTCAATTGAAATAGTTGTTTTTTCTACTTGAGCATCAGCCATTTGGGATGCGATCGTCCTCTTCCAGATAAGTTCATACAGTTTCTTTTCGTTCGGGTTACCTGTAATGGATGAATTACCGGGATAAGCCGGACGAATTGCTTCATGTGCTTCCTGGGCACCTTTTGTTTTAGTTTTGAACTGACGTGTTTTCGAATACTTTTCACCATACTCTGAAATAATAACTTCGCGCGATTTCGCAAGAGCAAGCTTTGAAAGATTTGTCGAGTCGGTTCTCATATAAGTAATTTTCCCGGCTTCATAAAGCTTTTGAGCTACAGCCATTGTCTGGGCAACGGAAAATCCAAGTTTACGGAATGCTTCCTGCTGAAGAGTAGATGTAGTAAAAGGAGGGGCTGGTGATCTGGTTCCCGGTTTTACAGTGATATCTGAAACATTATATTTTGAAATATTGCACAGTTCCAGAACTTTCTGAGCTTCTTTTTCACCAGGAAACCGTTTGGAAGCTTCTGCTCTTAGAATCGCACTTTCAAAGTTTGCTTCATCAATCCTGAAAATAGCATTGATCCGGAATGATGATTCCGGTTTGAATGAAAAGATCTCCCTTTCTCTTTCAACAAGAAGCCTTACTGCAACTGACTGAACTCTTCCTGCCGAAAGTGAAGGCTGGACTTTTTTCCATAATACCGGTGATATTTCAAAGCCGACAAGCCTGTCAAGAATGCGACGAGCCTGCTGTGAATTGACAAGATTCATATCAATACTCCGCGGATGTTCGATAGCATTGGAAATTGCATCCTTAGTTATCTCATGAAAAACAATCCTGCGCGTTGTTGCAAGATCAAGCTTCAGAACACCGGCAAGATGCCATGCAATTGCTTCTCCTTCACGGTCTTCATCAGAAGCGATCCATATATTTTTGGCTTCAGAAGCAGCTTTACGTAACTCTGAAACAACCTTGGCTTTTTCTTTAGGTATTTCATAATCGGGTGCGAAATCATTCTCAATATCAATACCCAGATTCTTTTTTGAGAGATCTCTGATATGTCCGAAACTTGATATCACTCGGAAATCTTTTCCCAGGAACTTCTCTATGGTTTTTGCCTTTGCAGGTGACTCAACAATTACAAGATTTTCGATCATTAAGGCGAGATTTTTTCAGTTTAAAAACACCGCAAAGTAAATCAATTAGGTGGCAAACTTCAAAATAAACCGGTAAGATTATTTATTTTACTATTTTTGATACAAAATTTCCGGACCGATGAAAGGCAATAAAAAAAACAGAAAATATCTGATCTGGTTCTGGGCAATATTTATATTTCCATTCGCATTAGCTATAACAATTTTCATACTTATTTCAAAGGAGAAACTTGGACCTATGCCCTCATTCAGCGAACTGGAAAATCCGGAATATTATTTAGCTGCTGAAGTCTATTCTGAAGATGAAGTCCTTCTTGGAAAAATAAGCATTGAAAACAGAACATGGACGGAATACAAAGACATGTCACCTTATTTAATTAATGCTTTAATAGCGACTGAGGATATAAGGTATTACAGGCATTCAGGTATAGATATCAGAGGACTCGCCCGGGCAGTAGTACGGACAATACTTCTTGGTCAGAATACAGGCGGCGGGAGCACTATCACACAGCAGCTTGCAAAGCAGCTTTACCCGAGAGATACTACAAAAACATCGGCCATTGTCAGGAAAGTCAATCTGGGAGCTTCCAAATTCAAGGAATGGCAAACAGCTGTTAAGCTTGAGAAAAGTTATACCAAGGAAGAGATAATTACAATGTATCTCAACAAATATGATTTTAATTATCATGCTATTGGGATAAAATCAGCTGCAAGGGTTTATTTTAATACAACACCTGATTCACTTAATATTCAGGAAGCTGCAGTTCTGATTGGAATGCTTAAAGCTTCGACCAGGTATAATCCTTTAAGAAATTATGACAGGGTGTTGCAGCGCAGGAATATTGTACTTTCTCAGATGGCCAAATATGGCTATCTGAAACCTGCTGTTGCAGACTCAGTTAAAAAGCTGCCAATTGAACTTGACTTCCAGATTGAGGATCATAACACAGGGCGTGCAACATATCTGAGGGAGTATCTCAGGAATATAATGAATAAGCCTGAACCTGACAGAAAAAAATATGTTCAGGAATCGTCTTATGAGGATGCCCTTTGGGAATGGCAAAATAATCAGCTTTATGGATGGTGCAACAAAAATAAGAAGCCAGACGGGTCAAATTACGATATATATAAAGATGGGCTGAAGATTTATACCACAGTCAATTCAAAAATGCAGCAATATGCAGAGGAGGCTCTGGCAGAGCATCTTTCAAAAGAAGTGCAGCCCGACTTTTATGCCAGGGCAAAAGGCTTCAGAAATCCTCCATATTCTAACGATCTGACAAAGAAGGTAATTGATGAGCTTATAATGAGATCACTTAAGCAGAGCGACAGATATTATATAATGCGTGCAAGAGGTTGTCCTGAAGACTCTATAATGCTTGCTTTTAATACTCCCGTAAAGATGAAGGTTTTTTCATGGAAAGGAGAACGTGATACAATAATGACACCTCTTGATTCAATATGGTACTATAAATATTTTATAAGATCGGGATTTATGGTTGAGGATCCTCATTTTGGTTATGTCAAAGCTTATGTTGGAGGTCCCGATTTCAGATATTTTAAATATGATGTTTGTACTCAGCAGAAAAGACAGGTCGGCAGTACCATAAAACCATTCCTTTATACCATAGCCATGCAGAATGGTTATTCGCCATGCTATCCTGTCGAGAATATACCGCGCTCATTTGATACAGGCGACACTGTTGACTGGACGCCAAAGAGCTCCGGCAACAAGAAATATCACGGCAAAATGGTAACTCTTAAATGGGGTCTTGCACAATCAGAAAACTATATTTCCGCATGGCTGATGGAACAGTTCAAACCTGTTGCAGTTGTTGACCTGATGCATAAGATGGGAGTCAGAAGCTTTATAGATCCGGTATATTCCATATTTCTTGGAACTTCTGATGTAAAGCTTGAGGAGATGGTCGGAGCATATGGAACTTTTGCAAACAAAGGAGTTTATACACGACCCATGTATGTTACCAGAATTGAAGACAAGAATGGTAATGTAATCTCAAAATTCACTCCCAAGATAGAAGAGGTATTAACCGAGCAGACCGCATTTTTAATGATTAACCTTCTGCAGGGTGTTGTATTGACAGGCTCAGGAAACAGAATGCGCAGAGAACCATACTCGCTTATGAACCAGATAGGTGGAAAAACAGGAACGACACAGGAGCAGTCGGATGGCTGGTTTATGGGTGTAACTCCCAATCTTGTAGGAGGTGTATGGAGCGGCTGGGAAGACCGGGCCATTCATTTTGAAACCCTGGGAGAAGGGCAGGGCGCAAATATGGCTTTGCCGATTTTTGCCATTTTCCTAAAAAAGGTATATAATGATCCGCAGTTCGGAATAATGGAAGCAGATGAATTCGAACGTCCCACCAATTTCAACATTGAGCTCGATTGCGAAAAAGTTAAAAGGGAAAGTTCAAGAAGGGACAATCATTTGAGGGATCGGTATTAACCCCCCTGCTCCGCCAACTGGCGGAGCATCCCCCCTGAAGGGGGGTTAAAACTGTAGTCATTTCTAGAACCTGCTTAAATCTCTGATTTAGGCCCCCTTTAGGGGGCAGTCCCGCCATTGCGGGACGGGGGTTTTCTTTAGTTGAACAGTGACCTTACCAGGTGTTCAATCTTCCCAACAGTTACAACTTCAATTTCCAATCCTTTAAGTGATAAATTCTTATGATACTTTGATAGATATATTTTCTTGAATCCCATTTTTGAAGCTTCCCTGATTCTTTGCTCAATTCTGGATACCGGCCGGATCTCACCTGACAATCCTGTTTCACCTGCAAAACAAACTTCTCTGGGAATCGGAATATCAAGATTTGAGGAAAGAACTGAGCTGATTATTGCAAGATCGATTGCAGGATCGTTAACTTTTATTCCACCGGCAATGTTCAGAAAAACATCTTTTATTGCAAGCCTGAATCCTGCTCTTTTTTCAAGAACTGCCAGAAGCATATTTAACCTGCGAATATCAAATCCAGTAGCACTTCTTTGTGGTGTTCCATAGACAGCACTGCTAACAAGAGCCTGTATTTCAATTAGAAACGGCCGGAGACCATCAACAGTAGCAGTAATGGAAATACCGCTCAATGGTTCATCATGCTGGTTGATGAACAATTCAGACGGATTGCCGACCTCTTTAAGTCCGGTCTCAATCATCTCAAAGATGCCGATTTCAGAAGTCGATCCAAACCTGTTTTTTACCGACCTGAGAATGCGGTAAACATAATTATTGTCTCCTTCAAAATATAGGACAACATCAACAATATGTTCGAGGACTTTTGGTCCTGCAAGGGTTCCATCTTTTGTAATATGCCCGATAAGAAAAACCGGAATGCCTGTTAATTTTGAATATTTTAAAAGCTGGGCAGCACATTCGCGTACCTGTGAAACAGATCCGGCAGAAGATTCGAGCATGCCTGTACTTACTGTCTGGATTGAATCGATAATTATCAATCCGGGTTTCAGGTTTTCTGAATGAGTAAGAATATTCTCAAGCTCTGTCTCATTCAGGATATAGCATAATGGATTAGAGCCTTTAAGCCTTTTTGCCCTGAGGCTGATCTGCTCTTCACTCTCTTCTCCGGATACATATAATATTTTTGTCTGCTTTAATGCGAGTGCCAGCTGAAGCGCCAGGGTTGATTTTCCCACTCCGGGTTCACCGCCGAGGAGAATTACTGATCCGCTTACCATTCCTCCGCCCAGTATCCTGTCAAGCTCAGAAATCCCTGTTTTGTGACGGTTCTTTTCGTCAGCTTTGATATTATCCAGAAGCTCAGGCTTTCTTCTTTCCTGATCTTTTAAAAATGATGAATCACGTGCGGAAGCTGGAGCGATTATCTCTTCATGATAAGTGTTCCACTCTTTGCATGACGGGCATCTTCCAATCCATTTTGCTGATTCGACACCGCAATTCTGACAGACGAAAACAGTTTTTGATTTTGTCATATGGTGTCAGCAATTTTCATTTTATGGTTCCTGCCATACATTATGTAAATTGATATAAAGCCGATAATTATTTCAAAGATAATCTGTGATTCATGAGAAAGCAATGCATAAGTGAGTCCGTCTTCACGGCTTACCCCCTGAAGGACAATCAGCACTCGTGATACAGCATAATGAAATGCTCCAAAACCACCCTGAACAGGAACTGCCATTGCTAAGCCACCTACCACAAGTATAATAAGTGAATCCCCGAATGAAATATGCGAAGTACTTTCAAGGCAGAATACAACCACCCATGTCATAAGTGCATAGCTTACCCAGATAGAGATTGTAAGAAAAATGAATTCCCATTTTCTTTCCAGATTCATAATTGTCTTAAGTCCGCTTATCACACCTTTAGCAATATCAAAAATTTTAGCAAAGAACCTTATCTTCCGAAGGCTATGCCTGTAACGGATCATCAGGAACAGGACTAAAATACCAAGCAGGGCCAACACTGTCCAGAAAATCCATGAGAAATCTACAAGGGAAAAAACCTTTTCCCTGAAAGGCATGAAAATGCTCTCTTTAAGAAACTCCTTGATAATTGATTCGCTGGTTAATACAATTATTACAAGGAAAAGAAGGACTGACAGGAAATCAATTGTGCGTTCAATAACAACGGTTCCGAACAGCTTATCGACAGCTATTTTTTCTTTTTTCCCCAGGGCCATGCAGCGAGTTATTTCACCGATCCTTGGTAATGCAAGATTTGCCAGATATCCGATCATAAGTGCATGGAATGTATGCCAGTAAGATGGACGGAAGCCAAGTGGATGAATGAGCAATTGCCAGCGGCGGGCACGGAGACCAAAAGCCATCAGGCTGAAAAAGAGAGACAGGATAAGCCAGTAATAATTGGCTTCTTTCAGATTGATTGTAAGGCTTTTATAGTCAACCTTCCGGAAAGCCAGCCATAGTAATAGAATTCCTACAGCCAGAAATCCGAGAAACTTCAAAGCCTGTATAGTGTACTTTCTGAAATTCAAATCAGTTTATTTGTTTTAGTATCGGGGAAAATGATTTTAGGATGAAATTTTTTTGCTTCTGTAAATTCCAATGTAGCGTATGACATTATCAGGAGAATATCTCCAACCTGTACTTTGCGGGAGGCTGCACCATTAAGGCAAATAGCTCCTGATCCTCTCTTACCTTTAATTACATATGTATCAAGCCGCTCTCCGTTATTTATGTTCACAACCTGAACCTTTTCGTTTTCGATGATATTTGCCGCATCCATAAGATCTTCATCAATAGCGATGCTCCCGATATAATTCAGGTTGGCTTCAGTGACTGTCACCCTGTGGATCTTCGATTTTAATACTTCAATTAACATTTTAAAGATTTAAATACTGCCGCAAAGTTAATTAACCTTTTGATTCACACCAATGGGAATTCAATATTATCAATAAGACGAATCTTACCTGCCTGAACTGCAATACATCCATAATAACGGTTACCTTTTTTCATTTCACGCCGGGTATTGACAGGTACAAGTTTTGTATCGTCCACTATTTCGAAATATTCGACATGTAATCCATTTGCTTTTTCGATTGTTCCCCTGACATAATTTCTTATTTCAGAAATAGTGTTTTTATGTATCATTCCGGAAGCAGAGGAAATAGTTTTATATATCAGAGGGACTCTTTTTCTTATTTCAGGTTCAAGAAGACGGTTTCTGCTGCTCATAGCCAATCCATCCGGTTCGCGGATAATAGGATTTCCGACAATTTTTACATTGTAATTATACTGTCTGACAAGTTCCTTTATAACAGCAATTTGCTGAAAATCTTTCATCCCGAAATAAGCGAAATCGGGTTTTACTATGTCAAAAAGTCTGCTGACAACCTGAGCTACACCGTTAAAATGTCCCGGCCGGTGAAGAGCCTCCATAACATTGTCGAGATTACCAAAATAAAAGATTCTTATATCCTCAACCGGATAAATTTCCTTATCATCCGGAGTGAATATAATATCATCTTTTCTGGTTACTTTTTTTAACAAATCCAGATCTGATTTTATATCTCTAGGGTATTTCTTAAAGTCCTCTTTATCATTAAACTGCGTTGGATTTACATAAATACTTATCACCACCAGACGACATTGTGTGATGGCATTTCTGATAAGCGAAAGATGCCCGTCATGGAGTGCGCCCATTGTTGGTACGAAACCAACAGGTGAAAGATGCAAATCTTTTATCTGTTTCTGAAGCTCTTTGACTGTACTGATGACCTTCATTTAAGAAAATTTAACATACAAAGCTAAAAGGAATTAATCAAAAGCGAGATTTTTTCTCTCCACTGGGGGAATAAATAAGGGTTTCTGTTTATGATATAAAAACCCCCTCGCCCGCCACTGGCGGGCAATCCCCCTTCAAGGGGGAGAAAAACTATATACATAATTAAATTTCAATTAAATGCGGGATTTTTTCCCCCCTTAGGGGGGAATTAAAAGGGGGTCTTGGGAGATTATGAATACTGGCATATTTCTATTGATAATTATCTCATTTTTTATTATTATCTTTGCACCTTGTTACGAAATGGTATATCCAGGCAGGTAAATGGAAAGCAGGAAGGTATTATTCATTTCACAGGAGATCACTCCATACTTAGGGGAAACCAAGTTATCAAAAATAGGGAGATATCTGCCCCAGGGCATTCAGGAAAGGGGAAAGGAGATCCGCACCTTCATGCCGCGTTATGGTTGTATCAATGAACGCAGAAATCAGCTTCATGAGGTAATAAGGCTCTCTGGCATGAATCTGATAATTGACGATACTGATCATCCGCTGATTATTAAAGTAGCTTCAATCCAGAGTGCAAGGATGCAGGTTTATTTCATTGATAACGACGATTATTTTCAAAGGAAACATATTGTAACGGATTCGGCCGGAAATGAATTTGAAGATAATGATGAACG
>JBGOXH010000307.1:0-3210 GCA_041479075.1 Bacteroidia bacterium
AAAATAATAAAATAAAATCATTAAATAAATGATTTACCAGTACTAAAAATTAATAGTAATAATTACAAAAAGTTAGCCGAATTTCATATCTTCAACTTATTAATTAATAGAGAATCATGAAAAAAATTGCACTGTTCATTATTATAGGACTGATAGCAATAAGCTGGACATGTCCTAAAAAGATAGGAGGTATTTACCGTTATTTCTGCGGAGAAAAGGAAAATTATAAAATCTGGATAATAGATGGGAACAGGGTGAGGCAGAAGATTTATAAGGAATTCCTCTATGGCGGCAATGAACAGCGATATATATTTAATCCAAAAGGTGAAATATGGATTGATAATGCCATTTCGTGTGAGGAATTTGATCTTACTGTCGCCCATGAGCTGAATGAGAGACATCTGATGGCAAAATTCGGATGGACCTATGAAGCTGCACACGATTCATCTTTATCCCTCGAACAGGTCATCAGGCATAAAAATCAGGAAATATGCACTGCACATGAAGCTTCACTTAAAAAAGTCTCAGTTCTGGATGCTTATAATAAAAAAGAAATCCGGAATCTTCCGGACAGCATAAAGCTTCAGAATATTTATCGTGTACCTGAAGGAACCAGGGAAGGGATTTCGATATGGGTTGTAGACGGTTACATGGTACGTAAAAACTTCTATCCCGATTTTGGTTTCAGCGGCAATGACCTGGCTTACCATTTTATCCCGTCTAAAGAAATCTGGATCGACGGCCAGGTATCATGTGAGGAAACTGAGTATTCCATAGCTCTTGAAATGAAGGAACGCCAGTTGATGACAGAAGGGAAAACTTACAGCGACGCGTATGAGGATGCGGTTCAGATGGTTCAGCAACAGAGGGAATCCATGGAAAGTCTCCTGAAATCACATTTTAAAATTGCCATTCCTGATTCACTGGAACGGGATGCAGGCGTTATTGATCCAAATGAAAAAGAGCTTTCACTCCCGCTATACTGAATTGTACAAACCGGAGAAAGATACGACAACATGCACTTTACAGCATGACGGTTTTTATGTTTAGGACGTGCTTGTGCTTATGTTAATAATACTTACTTCCTTCCCTTCTCTGCTTTTAGTGTTTCTGCCCATTTACAGATTAATTCGGCCTGCTCTTTTGTAGGAATATTTTCGGGTTTCGATTCCCTCACTAATTTGGGAGGCATGGCTCCTTTCCTTACTGCCGAACAGATCAATGAAGCTTTTTCTGTCTCCTTTGCTGCACCATATCCTTTCCATCTCGAAAAGTTTAATCTTGCACCAGGTAATCTTCCGCCTTGACTTCCATGACATGGCATGCACGAAGTCTGAAAAATCTTATTTATGCTGTCAGGTATCGGAAAATTTCGTTCCTTCACGGTCTGCCCAGATAAAATACCAATGTTTGCCAGCATGGCAATTAAAAACATCGCCCACTGTTTACAGTTAAAACGATATAACCTTTTCATATTACCCTGCTTAAATTTATTTATCTGTTAACATAAAGATAAATTATATTTTTTAATTTTTCCCTATAAGCATTATTACTCATGTTTGCTTCTCAATAAATTAGTCAATGAGTATCAATAATAACTTCTGGAAAATATTGTATATTAAGCTGATTATGTAATCGTTGTAAAATTCATCACCAATTCCCTGCCTGTTGCCAGAGTGAGTGTGAGACAAGGAGCAACGCGACGAAGTTCCGCACTGCGGAAGTGAGTTTTGAGAAAACAGTTTGCATTTGATTCCTGCTTTCAGCAAGTCAGGTGAAGAATAAAGTTGGTATCAGGATCATTGATATGCTTGATCGCTTCGGGAGTGCTCATGATTACCAGCTCCACACCTTTACGAATGGCGATTTTCTTTAACTCATCCATTACCGGCAAACCCGAACTATGACCTGCACCTATTATGAGACGTTTACATTTCCATGGGATATTCTCCTCCGGCGATAACGGAGTATGCCCGAACATATCGCGGTATTGCTTTGATTCGCCTTTCTTCCTTTTCCTGACTGAACCATTATCAATAATCACATCTTTGCTCCAGGTCTCCCTGTCAATTGTTATCGATCCGAACGAAAGATCATTGACTTTCATAACAACCTCCTTTCCTTTTTTATTCAGAACAGCTTCTTCACGATCCATAAAATAAGTGTAAGAGTTACACTTATCAGAATCATGGTCGTAATGGGGAAATAAAACCTGAAATTTTCCTTTTCAATCCTTATGTCCCCGGGCAGATGACCAATCCATCCCAATTTGTTGCCTGCAAAATAAACTATGAGCCCGGCAATGACCAGAATTACTCCGATTGTTATTAATATTTTCCCAAGCTGAGGCATAGGGTGAAGTATGGACAGTAAAAGTAATGAAAAAGGGAACTTATTGCAAGGAAGAGGGCGAGAGGGCTAGACTCGGAACTCGGAACCCGGAACTTGGAACCTTGAACAATTGACTTTAATTTTTATACTTTTACCTTTATACTTTATACTTTATACTTTCAAATCCTTGCCTTATGAAAAAGCTATTCCTGCCTCTCCTGTTGATACTGCTTATGCTGGTTGGCTGCAGCAGCCCTTCTTCCAGAAAGTCCGCCCTGTCACATGACCAGAAAATGGCATACGCCACCCGGACCGAAAAAAACGGCTGGATTGCCATACATCTTGAAGGAACACCCGAAGTTATCGGTTATCAGCACGGGTATCTCCTTGCTGATGAGATAATCGATTTGCGCGGTTCAATGAAGGTGCTGAATGAAAATACCACGAGCAGGAACTGGGATTTTTACAGGAATGAGTCATACAAAATGTTCTGGCCGGAGATGCCCCCGGAATACCGCGAAGAGATCAGTGGCATTGCAGCCGGAGTAAATGCAAAGCTCGGACAAGGTACAATTGACATAAAAGACCTGATTGCAATGAATTCAGACCTTGAAATGCCCGGCTATTTTGTCCCGTGGCTTGATAAACAGGAAAATCCGAAACCTCCTGAACATTGCAGCGCAATTGCTGCAACAGGTTCATGGACAGCCGACGGTAAAATAGTTATGGCACATAATAACTGGAGCGAGTATATTATCGGCGAAAGATGGAATATCATTGTGGATATTGTCCCTGAAAAAGGAAACAGGATAATAATGGATGCTCTTCCCGGATTTATTCACAGCGGCGATGATTTCAATATCAACAGCGCCGGATTAA
>JBGOXH010000267.1:0-3901 GCA_041479075.1 Bacteroidia bacterium
AGCAATCTGTAAAAAGTCTCTTCCCAGTCGTTTCCGGTTTCTGAAAAATTTTTTTGAATCTGTTCCGACTTCTCCTGCAGACGTTCAATGACAAGTGAATTCAACCAGTGTCGTATAAAAATCTGATCAAGTTTATTAATCTCTGATTGACAAGCAATTATAAATGGATTATTAACCAGGTCGATATATTTCTCATACAGCTTAGGATCATAAATTAATTCTGTTGTAAGAACTTCTTCACCTCTTGAATTATAGACTTTCCTGTCATTCCCGGCAACCACATGAAGAATGATATTGTCGAAAGCCGGATCGATATTATGCTGGTGATTATCAAAATCTGAAGCTTTGATATGTATTTCAACATTGCCGGCCCATTCGGTGCCCGCAATTTTGAGCCTGGCGTTGAAAAAATCGGGACCGGAATCGCGATTGTATTCACCCGGGTGAATTACAGTTATTTTGTTTTGCTCGTTATCCAGCAGTGAATCAGGATCATATAAGCTATATTTCCACAAATAATGGAGGAATTCTTCTTTCATGGGAGCACAAATTTAAGTTAGCAGCGAAACAATAAAGATATAAAAATTACCTCTATTATTAGTCTGCAAATGACTTAAAAGATTGCTTCGTCGTCCCGATAGTCATCAAGACTCCTCGCAATGACTGAATATTACCTAAGCTGGCTTACAGTTTTTGACAACACTAAATAAAGTTGCTGTCATTGCGAGGAATCCCGAGTACTCGGGATGACGAAGCAATCTTAATAACTGATCAGGAATCTCAGATAAGGTTTCTTTCCTTCAGATACCTCTCCATTTCCTGCTGTACCTCCCTGGCTTTTTCGCCGGCTACTTTTGCAAAATTTTCTGTGCTGTCGGCAAAGATGATCCCTCTTGAAGAATTGACCAGCAGACCGCATTTACCTGTCATTCCGTATTTTGCAACTTCTTCAAGACTGCCACCCTGGGCTCCCACACCGGGAACAAGAAGAAAATGTTCCGGAACGATTTTACGTATATCCTTTAACATTTCGGCACGTGTGGCACCTACAACATACATCAGATTATCAATGGTTCCCCACTTTTGAGAAACTGTCAGAACTCTTTCGAAAAGCTTTATCCCGTCTTCATTATGATACTGAAAATCATCAGCACCTTTGTTTGATGTAAGCGCAAGCAACACAACCCATTTTTCATTATATGACAAAAACGGAGAGACTGAATCTTCGCCCATATACGGAGCAACTGTAATTGCATCGAATGGCATTTTTTCAAGAAAAGCCTTTGCGTACATTTTTGACGTGTTGCCAATATCGCCGCGTTTTGCATCGGCAATGATAAAAATATCCGGATACATTTTCCTTATATATTTTACAGTTGCCTCAAGTGATATCCATCCTGCAGCACCGGCAGATTCATAAAATGCAACATTGGGCTTATATGCCACAGCATATTTTTGAGTAGCATCAATTATCCGTTTGTTGAATTCAAAAACCGGATCTTTTGATTTTTTTAAAAACGAAGGGATTTTTTCAATTTCTGAATCGAGTCCAACACATAGAAATGATCTTTTCTCCACTATGTTGTTGAAGAGCTGTAAGTGATTCATAGCTATATTATTTAAATGTTATTTTCTTTTAATCTCTCGGCATTCTCTGCCATCTGGAGTCTGTCGATCACCTCCTGGATATTGCCATCGAGAATGGACGGAAGGTTATATACGGTATAGTTGATCCTGTGGTCCGTCATCCTGCCCTGCGGATAATTATAGGTACGGATCTTGGCTGATCTGTCGCCTGTTGATACCATTGTTTTTCTCTTGTGCGCAACATCATCGAGGTATTTCTGGTATTCGAGGTTATAAAGCCGTGTTCTCAATTCCACCAGAGCCTTATCATAATTTTTCAGCTGCGATTTCTCATCCTGGCAGGTGACTACTATCCCTGTAGGTACATGTGTAAGACGTATTGCGGAATATGTTGTATTCACAGATTGTCCACCGGGACCGGAAGAGCAATATGTATCCTTTCTGATATCTTCATTTTTAATAACAACATCGAATTCATCGGCTTCAGGAAGCACAACAACTGATGCTGCAGATGTATGAATGCGCCCCTGTGTTTCTGTTTGGGGCACGCGCTGAACCCTGTGAACGCCTGATTCATACTTCATTATGCCATAAACGCCATTACCTGAAACACTCATTACTATTTCTTTATAGCCACCTGCAGTACCTTCCGAATAGCGGTGGATTTCAGCTTTCCATCCTTTCTGCTCGAAGAATTTCGTGTACATCCTGAAGAGGTCGCCTGCAAAAATACTTGCTTCATCACCGCCTGTCCCTGCTCTGATCTCAACAACTGCATCTTTTTCATCTTCAGGGTCTACCGGTATAAGAAGCATTTTTATCTCCTCCTCCATGTCAGGAATCTGTTGGTTCAATGCTTCCAGCTCAGCTTTGGCCATCTCTCTCATTTCTTCATCCTTCTCGGTTCCCAGTAACTCTTTTGTACTTGAGATATTTGTAATGGTAAGCTTATATTTTTCATAAGCTTCAATTATCGGCTGAAGACTTTTATATTCCTTATTCAGCTTTACATATTTGTCCATATCCAAGAGCACTCCCTGCTGAGTCAGGAGCTCACCGACCTCAATGAAACGCTGTTTCACACCTTCGAGCCTCTCGAGTATAGGATTGCTGGCCATAATTAAATTTTCAGGGGGCAAAGATAGGGAAAACTTTCCTTTTCCCCTTTCTTAATTTCTCCCCTTTGTTTCACACGTACTCATCCCCCAACCCCCTTCTCTGCTAAAGCAAAGAAGGGGGCTATATCAATGTATATCAATCACTTCCCCCTCTTTGCTTCAGCAGAGAGGGGGAAAAGAAGGGGGTGAGTACATGGGAGCATGGAGGGGATGAGGCCTAGTATTCAAAACTACCTAATTCCGATTTGATTGTTAATATCTTAGTTTTGGCCTCTTTACAATATCCTATGACTTTTGCGTCAAGATTGAATTCTTTTGCAATTGCAATAATGGCATCTGCATTTGTTTTTGCAGTATAAATTTCAAACCTGTGGCCCATGTTGAATACCTGATACATTTCCTTCCAGGGGGTACCTGACTGCTCCTGAATTATTCTGAAAAGAGGAGGAAGTTGAAAGAGATTATCCTTTATAACATGAAGATTATCAATAAAATGCAGGATTTTTGTCTGTCCGCCACCGGAACAATGAACCATACCATGAATTACAGAACGCATTGTTTCAAGGATTTTTTTCACAACAGGAGCATAGGTGCGGGTAGGTGATAGTAAAAGTTTACCGGCATCAAGATTTAAACCTTTAACCGAGTCGGTGAGCTTTAATTTACCTGTATAGAAAAGGTTATCAGGAAGAGAGTTATCGTAGCTTTCCGGATATTTTTTACCCAGGTATTTCCCGAAAACATCATGACGTGCTGAAGTAAGACCATTGCTTCCAATGCCGCTATTGTACTCACTTTCGTAGGTTGTCTGACCATATGATGCCATTCCTACAATAACATCGCCTGCCTTAATTTTATGATTTGAAATAACCTCGCTCCTCTTCATCCGTGCAGTTACCGTTGAGTCAACAATAATTGTCCGCACAAGGTCCCCGACATCTGCTGTCTCTCCGCCTGTTGAATGAATTCCTATTCCAAGATTTCTAAGCCATTCAAGAACCTCTTCCGTTCCGTTGATTATTTCTGAAATAACTTCACCGGGAATAAGATTTCTATTTCTGCCGATTGTGGATGAAAGAAGAATATTATCATAAGCACCGACACATAGAAGATCATCCAGGTTCATCACGATTGCATCCTGGGCTATTCCTTTCCATACAGACAGATCATTGGTCTCTTTCCAGTAAATATATGCA
>JBGOXH010000168.1:0-6333 GCA_041479075.1 Bacteroidia bacterium
GTATACATATGGACCACTCCTAGGGTTATACCTGACAGGACTATTTTCGAAAATAAAATTTAAAGAGAAGTGGGTTCCCATTTCATGTATTTCATCTGCATTTTTTACCTGGTTGCTAAATGGATATTTTATCCGGGTATTTAATTTTGATTTCGGGTTTATGAATATTTTTGTAAATGCATTACTGACTATTGTGTTCCTTTATATTATCAAAAAGAAAAATTAATCTTGCAAACAGAAAATTTCAGTATCAACATTACAAAAGATCCCAAACACTTTGGTATCTGCGCTTTGATGATGTCAAAAACAGACCCATGGATTACATTGGGGATGAATTACGACCAGTGCTTAAATGCGTTTGAAGGGGCATGCAAAGAAATTTATATTATCAATTTTGGAAAAGATATCGTCGGTTTTGTTATTCTGCAGGTCTGCGGTACTTTTTCAGGATACATTCAAACAATCTGCATCAGAGATGATTACAGAGGCAGGGGTTTTGGAACAATACTCCTGAGATTTTGCGAAGAGAGAGTTCTGAAATTCTCACCCAATTTGTTTATCTGCGTCTCTTCTTTTAACAAAGGTGCAATAAAACTATATTATGAATTTGGTTTTAAACTGGTAGGCGAGCTTGATAATTTTGTAAAAGAAGGTTTTACAGAATTATTGCTTCGTAAAACTGCAGGTCCGAGGGTTGGATATCGGGCTCAATAAAAAGCCTACTTTGCTATACTCCTGCTATTCTCTTTTTATACTCAGCCAGTGCCTCATCCAGACGCTGTTTGGCTGTTTCGTCGCCAGGTACATTGTGAGAGGGATGAATATATAGCTTTACGCCCCTGCCAGCAAGAATTTCCGCGACGGTTGTTACGGTCATCCAGACGCAGGTTATAAAAGCCATAGTCGAAACCGGGCCTATCTTATCAAAGTGGTTTTTAAGAGTCACCGACGCATCTTCAATGGGAACACATGTATCAACTACCACATCGGCAAGATCAAAGAGCGTTTTTCCACAGGAATGCCTGGACTGTTTTCCTTTAGCCGTAGCAGCCGAACCAAAAACGATTATCTTCATCCCTTTCTTTTTCGCCTCAATCGCTACATCGATATTTACATTATTAATTCCGGAATGTGAAAAGAGCCACATAATATCGCGTGGATCAAAATCATAACCTTTCATGATTTCTATTCCATACCCTTCAACACGTTCGAGAAATACGAACTGATGGACCCCCATTTCACCGGTGATACGGGTAAAGAAAGTAAGCGGCAGTTCAATCATGGGATGGAAGCCGACAAATCCGCCAATCCGGGGATACATCTCTTCAATTGGTAAAGTGGCATGGCCACATCCGAATGTATGAACCCATCTTTTGCATTCAATAGTATCAGCCATCAGCTCTGCACTTTTTCTGATATTTTCCATTTGAGTATCTTCGATCCGGGCCATTATTTCCCTTGCATTTTCAAGCCATTTTTTTGCTAACATAACAGGTTGATTTTTAATGTTTAAATTTGATTTTTGTGTTTTAGTTTGTTCAGAATAATAACTGCCAGGATAGTCAGCATAATTAATTCTGCAAAAGCAACTGTGATCAGGTGTCTGATGCCATAGCTTTTGGCTATTATTCCCATCACATAGTTAATCAGCATATTCCCAAGCAGGGCTACAGTAAGGACAAGGCTGAAAGCAGTTCCGGACAGCTCGGAATACCTGTTCCCCACAAGTCCTAACATAATAGGGAAACCCCCTGCCAGACCAGCCCCCAGAATTAACAATCCGGCGATAGCCATAATAAATCCGGCACCTGTTTTTAAAAGTACCAGCCCTATAAAGATTAGTCCGAATGAAGAGAACAATAATTTTTTTTCTGACACTGTTCTAAAGATACTGCCTGTCAATAATCGCATTATCATCATGCCTGCAACAAAAGATGAAAGGGCAAACAGTGCCTTGCTTTGTGTAATGGAAAACTGATCAATAAGATAGGTGGTTGTCCAGTTATTGGTGATCCCTTCAAAGCTGCTCTGGAAAAAAAGAAAGAAAGCGATCAGGATCAGAACATCATCCCTGAAAAGTTTCAGGCTATGACTTAAAGGAAAACCCCGGGATTGCTTTGGGGAAGGAAATTTTATAAAAAGAAAAAATAATCCTGTAATTATAGTTATTATCCCGACTGCAGCCACTATTACCTCGAAGTTGAACCAATATTTCATTATACCAAGTACAAGTGGCATCCCCAGTGCGCCAATTCCGAAAAAGACTCCAAGCAGGCTTAATTTTGCTCCTTTATCCCTTTCGCTTATATCAGCCACCATGGCATTGGTAGCGCCATTTATTGCTCCCCCTCCGCATCCGACAAGAAAAACAGATATAGTAATAAGGTTTTTTGATGAAGCAAATGCAATTCCCTCAAATCCGGCAAAGAGGAATAAACAAGAGACCGAAAGAAGAATCTTATAGCCATACCTGTCAGCAATAGGGCCAAAAAGGAGCGAACCTGTCAGCATCCCGAATGGCAGGATCGAAAACAATGTCCCGGCAGACAGATCATCAAGATTAAACTTTTCGCGAAGATCGGGAGCTATAGAACCGAGTGTTATCAGTGCTATTCCAAATAATAGCATTCCTGCACATGCCGACCAGAAAATAAGTTGTTTTCTGTACATCATAGTTACTTTCACGGATTTTTATCAATGAGTTTTTTCAGGGCCAGGTAGCCTGCCCCATAGACACCAGCATCTCCTGATAAGGCTGATTCTTCTATACTTACCTGTTTAATGCTTATTGGCTGAGCCCACTTTTCAGCTTCTTTCCTTATTTCCGGGATAAATTTCCTTGCCGGTCCGAAAATTCCGCCTCCCAGAATTATTTTTTCGGGATTAAAAAGGCTTATAATATTTGCAACTGCCATTCCCCAATACTCAATGCATTGTTCAACAACCCTGGTGGCTACGATATCACCATAATCATATGCACCGAAAACATCATAAGAAGTTAATTCCGCAGCCGGTTTATTTCTAAGTTTACCGGTATAATTATTATCGAGGCTGAGAAACTCCCTGGCTATTTTTGCAATTCCTTCCCCGGAAGCATGATATTCAAAACATCCGCACGAGATATATCTATCATTAAAAGGTTTGTTTAATGCCATCCATCCTATTGCTCCTGCAATTTCATTGCTGCCGCGCAGGACTTCACCATTGACCAGAATACCTGCTCCTATACCTGTTCCCACTGAAAGGAATACAACGTCGCGGCAACCCCGTGCATTTCCCTGCCAGAATTCTCCAAGGATATAACATGCCCTGTCGCTGTCGATAGTCACAGGAATATCTCCAGCTACATTTTTAATTTCCTGCAATAGAGGGTAATCATTCCATCCCGTGATATTGGGAGCCCAGACAGTACCGGTTTCGGGATAGCTTATCCCGGGAACAGAAATTCCGATAGAGTTAATTTTATCTCCCTGTGTTTCAGGAGATTCAAGAAGGTACTTTATTCTTTCAGCAATAAGACTGCCAACCTTTTTCCCTGTCCTCTGTTCAAGTAAAATCGTCTCTTTTGATGTTATAATCCCCTCTTTACTGAAAATGGCAAAAGTTACTTTTGTGGCTCCGAGATCAATTCCTGAAATTGACATTGTTTATAATCAGAAAGTAAATATTAATGACAAAAATAGAATCTATTTAAGTGTGATATATCAATAAAATACACCATTACTACAGACCATTTTTACTTTAAAATTCTTATTGAATACAACCAGATCAGCTTTAAAGCCCGGTTTTATCATGCCCCTGTCATCAATTTTCATTACCCTGGCAGGATAAAGTGATGCCATTCGTAATGCTTCATCAAAGGGTATGTCTGTATTTTCAACACAATTCTGAACTGCCTTAACCATTGTAAGTGCAGAACCCGAGAGTGTTCCATCCGGTAAAGTAAACCTGTCTTTTTGTCTGACATGCAGATAAGCTCCACAGGTGTTTTCTTCAACAGCATCGCTTATCAGGTAAAGCCTCTCTTTCATCAGTTTTTTAGCTATTGATATAGCGTTATAGTCAACATGGATGCCATCGGCAATAATACTGGCAAATATGTTTTCTGCCAGGAATGCTGCTCCGGGTAAACCAGGGTCGCGATGATGAAATTGAGACATGGCATTGAAAAGATGGGTTACTGACGAAACTCCCCATTTGAATCCGGTCATTGCCTCATTAAAAGTGGCATTACTGTGGCCGGAGCACACAACAACTCCATATTCTTTAAACAGATTAATAATATCAAAACTGCACATTTCAGGTGCAAGAGTTATCATCTTTATTACACCATCAGCTTCCTTCAGTAGTGTTTCAATCTCTTTTTTTTCAGGGTGCCTGATCAATTCTGTCATATGGGCACCTCTTCTTAACGGATTAATATAAGGGCCTTCCAGGTGAAAACCAAGCACAGCATGGTGAGGATTGTATTTTAAAGTGCTGAATGCTTTCCGGTATACTTCATTTGTATTTGTCGGAAGGACGATCTGAAAACCAGTAGTGCCACTTTTAATTATACTATTAGTGATAGATGTTAATGCCTCAGCCGATGGGTTAGCAGAAAATAAGTAGCCACCGGCCCCGGCAATTTGCAAATCAATAAACCCGGGTGCTATAATATAGTCATTACAGTCGATAATCTGTGCACTCACGGGAATTGAACCATTATCTATAACGGATTCAATCCTGTCATGTTTAATTATAACAGCTTTCCCGGAAATGAATTCCTCGCCCGTAAAAATAACGGCACCGGTTAAAGCTTTAAGCATAGGAAACTTCAGAATATTCAGTTAAAAATTCAAATTACTGGTGGAAATATATAAATTATGAATCATATGCATCAGGTTAAAACTATAATTTTTAACAAATAATAAATATAGTCAAAAGGAACGTTTTGTGCGGTTGATAGTTTAATTAAAAAGTTAATAATTAAATTTAAATCTTATTCACCGATAATCTTTACAAGCACTCTTTTTCCGCGTTTACCATCAAACTCGCCATAAAAGATTTGTTCCCATGGGCCAAAATCCATTTGTCTGTTTGTAACCGCAACAACTACTTCACGTCCCATAAGAGTACGTTTTATATGAGCATCAGCATTGTCTTCAAAACCATTGTGTTTGTACTGTGAATATGGTTTTTCCGGTGCAAGCTTTTCCAGCCACACCTCAAAGTCGTGATGCAATCCCGATTCATCGTCATTGATAAAGACTGATGCAGTGATATGCATTGCGTTAATCAGTATAAGGCCTTCTTTAATCCCGGATTCATCCAGGCATTTTTCAACATGTTCTGTAATATTGACAAATGCTCTGCGTGTTGGTATCTCAAACCAGAGTTCTTTGCGATATGATTTCATAATTGTTTTTCTTGGAAAGTTAATTGATTATTTGGAAATTCGGAACTGTGGCTGGAGGGCATAACATTATAATGTTATATATAGTTTAATTTTATAACTATAATGCTAAATTTCCTTTTGATATGGAGGTAGCAGCGGTTATCTATTTTGAATAATAAAAGAGTTTGTTTATTTGCAAAATTTCATAATTGCCACTGCAGCCATTGTCGATCCTAATTCTAGGGCTTTCTGTAGATCCTTACATCCGCTTTCTTTCTGACCCAAATAAATTTTACACGACCCTCTTACTAAATAAGCATCAGGATCATCAGGATAAACCTCTATAGCTTTTGTATAGTATGAGATTGCTCCAATGTAATCTTTAAGTTTAATTTTTATATTTCCTGCAGCGAGATAAGCAGCAATATTCTTAGGATTAAGGACAATAATCCTATTATAGTCTGCGATTGCTCCAGTGAAGTTTTGGAGGGAATCCCTTAAATATGCCCTTACTAAATAAGCATCTTCGTAATCAGGATCAATCTCAATGGCTCTTGTAAAGTCAGACATTGCTCCATTTATATCTTGAAGAGAATCCTTTGATATTCCTCTCTTCACATAAGCATCTGCAGCATCAGGGCTAAGCAAAATGACCCTATTAAAGTCTGCTATTGATCCATTGTAGTCTTCGAGAAAATGCTTTGCTACTCCTCTATTAAAATAACCATCTATACTATCAGGAACAAGCTCAATATACTTATTAAAGTCAGAGATTGCTCCAGTGTAATCTTCAATATTATACTTTGCTAATCCTCTGTTAGAATAAGTCGCTGGCTCATCAGGATCAAGCTCAATATATTTATTATAGTCAGTAATTGCACCAGTGTAATCCTGAAGCTCATCCTTTGCCCATGCTCTGTAGAAATAAGCGTGTGCATAATTAGGATTAAGCTGGA
>JBGOXH010000170.1:0-6265 GCA_041479075.1 Bacteroidia bacterium
ACCACAAATTCCTGATTTGAAGTGAGATGCGGAGCATTTTTTAACATCCTTCCACGTTCATGCAAAGCTTCTGTTACAAGTAAAATATCGCCCTGAGCCAGATATCTGACTCCTCCGTGAACCAGTTTTGTGCTTCGCGATGATGTTCCTTTTGCGAAGTCTGATTGTTCAAGCAACAGGGTTTTATATCCCCGGGTAACAGCATCAAGAGCGATTCCCAATCCGGTAGCTCCTCCGCCAATCACAATAAGGTCCCATGTTTTATCTGCATTTTGCAGTAATTCAGCAACTAGCTTCTGACGATTCATTCAAAAAATGTCCTGAAAATTTTTTAATAATGTTACGATAAATCTCTGATAATTCAATGAAATATAATGAGGAATTAGAGACTAATTGTATGTTTATTTCGAATGTTCCTGAAAAATATTTTGATACATTTGCATTAACCGTTTCAAAAAAATATTGTCATCATAAATTAAAGATCATGAAGAAAATTATTCTGACAGGAATAATTCTGGCGTTAATGATTGCAGGTCTTTTTGCTCAGGGTAAGAAGTCTGCTTTATTACTTATTGATATTCAGGATTTTTATTTCCCCGGAGGGAAATCTGAACTTGTTGCGCCAGAAAAAGCCGCGACAAATGCATCTTTCCTGCTTGATCATTTCAGAAAGAAAAATCTTCTTGTGATATATATTTGCCATAATTACGAGCCCGGTGGAAAAATTAATGATTTGGTAGCCCCGTTGCCCACAGAAATTATTTTCAGAAAGAATGATGTAAACTGTTTCAAGAATACAAGATTGCTTGACTATTTAAAAGAGAATGGAATTGACTCTCTTGTCATTTGTGGCATGCAAACTCACATGTGTGTGGAGGCAGCTACCAGGGCAGCAAGCGATCTTGGCTTCGCCTGCACTCTTGTTCATGATGCATGTGCCACTAAAGATCTGAAATTCGGAGATAAAGTGATAAAATCAGAAGATGTACATTATGCCACTTTAAGCACTCTTAAGTCCTATGCAACGGTTATTAGCACTGAAGAATTTTTGAAAAAGAAATGAATTAATTCACGAATTCAAGAAAGGCAGGTGCTTTTATTTCTGTTCTGCTTAAAGGACTATCTGATATACCTGTTCTAAGGTTTATCTTAAATACTGAAATATTACCTGACTTCTGATTTCCGACAAGAAGAAATCTGCCGGAAGGATCTATTACAAAGCTCCTTGGCCAGTCGCCTCCACATGGGACCCGTCTTTCCAGACCTATTGATCCGTCACTTGCAATTTTAAAAACAACAATAGAATTTTCACCCCTGTTCGAACCATAAAGGAACCTTCCTTTTTTTCCTATTAAAATCTCAGCACAGGAATTACTTTCATTAAATCCTTTTTTTGTAGTCGGTACTGTTTGAAAAGGTTCAAGTCGTCCGACATTATCGACTTTAAAAACCATTATTGTTGAACCCAGTTCATTTATAACATACATTTTTGAACCATCAGCGTTGAACACAAAATGTCGGGGGCCAGATTCATTCGGGAGAGAAATCATCCCATCATTGATAAGGTTAAGCTTACCGGTATTTTTGTCGAGATCATAAATCATGATTCTGTCAAGGCCAAGGTCGGTAACATAGACATGCTTCCCGGAAGGATCCTGCTTAATCATGTGAGCACGGGAATAAACATTCTTTTCAGTTTCATATTTAATTGAATCACTGACATATTCAGGTATCCCGTTTTTGTCAAGTTTTATAACAGCGATTGAACCGCTTGCATAATTTGCTGCAAAAAGAAAACCGCTGTCGGCAGATAAGGAAATATAACAGGGCCCTCCATATGGTACCAATATCTCATTCTGCTTTTCAATGAGTCCGGTTTCAGAATCATATTTTAATGTGGTAATTCCACCGCCTGGTTTTCCTTTAGACTCCATAACCTCATTTATAGTATAGATTAAGTTATGTCTTTCTGAAAAGCAGAAAAACGATGGGTTTTGTCCGGCATCTGTTTTTGAAACCAGCTTTAAACTTCCTTTTCTTTCATTAAAATCAAAAAGAGATAAACCTTTTTCATTGCCAACGGTAAAGCTGCCGACAACTAATTTAAGATCCCTTTTGCATGCTGATGTAACCAGTTCCAATACCAACATTATTGAGAAAATGAAAATATAAAATCGTTTCATCCTTATAATCAATTTGTTATTTGCTTTCCCTGAGGGAAGGAATTTACAGTGGCAAAAAGGATTAAAAGAAAAGTGATAAACTTCTTCATGGTGACTACCGTTTTTTTGGCCTCTTCCCCCTTACCCCCTTCCCCCAGGAGGTAAGGGGGAATTAAATTGATTACTAAAACTTTACCTCCTCTCTCCTGGGAGAGGGGGCAGGGGGAGAAGCCTTTCTTGAATGAATTCACCTAATAAACATCATACCTCAAAACTATCACATTCGCGGTATGCCTGTATCAGCCGTTCTTCACCTTCTTTGGTCCGGTTGCTTAATCCGTGCTCCATACAGATAACACCTTCATATTTACGGCTATAGATGTACTTAAATACATTCTTAAAATTTATTTCACCGGTTGTTGGTTCCTTCCGGCCGGGATTATCGCCACAATGGAAAGCTGCAATTTCGCTCCAGGCAGCTTCCATATTCGGAATTAAGTTTCCTTCAGTTATCTGCTGATGGTATATATCTTCAACAATTTTACATGAAGGCCTGTTTACAGCACGGCAGATCGCATAAGCCTGCGGAATGCCATTTAGAAATAATCCGGGATGATCGTGCAGGGTATTTAACGGCTCAAGGACGATTGTAAGCCCTTCTGGTTCAACGACATCACAACAATACCTGAGATTATCGATAACATTAGCTGTCTGAATATCCCTGTGAAGCTTTTCATCATATCTTCCCGGGACAACCAGCGCCCATTTTACACCTGTTCTTTTAAAGCACTCCACTCCTTCTTTCATTTTGTTAATCAGCATTTCACGGGTTTCAGGATTATTAAGAACGAAAGAGGTTACTGTAAAATCGGCATAAAGGACGAAGGGGCCAAGCTCCATTCCAAGACGGTTTATCTCTGTTGCTATTTTTACCTGATCTTCTTCAGGTCGACTCATGAGTCCGTTATCGAACATTGCCCTGAATCCGTTTTCGTGACAAAATTTAATATTGTCGATCAGATCTGCACCTGCATGTTCTTTGAACATTCCAAATGAAGGAGCATATTTTAATTTGAATGGCGTACCGGAATCTGCAACTTTTTGCTTTTTCTTTGCAGTTTCCGAGCCGAACAACGAAGGAGCTGCAAAAATAGCAGCTCCTGTTATAGTTGTTCTTTTTATGAAATCTCGTCTTGAGTTATTCATAAATAAATTGTTAAAATTTAATTATTTACTGACTTCCGGGACATAAGCATCCCCAGCTATTGGTACTACTTTTGGAATTTCAACCGGACCAAATTTAAATACTTCTGGACCAAGCTTCAGATCGGAGTTCATCATTTCTTCCCAGGTAATCTCTTTTCCTGTGTAAGCCGAGATACGACCCATAATGGCAGTTAAAGTCGAAATTGCCGTATTCTCAAGTTCATTGAATGGTTTGCCTGTCCGGATAGCATTAATCATATCGATATGTTCCTGATCGTAAGGGTTTTTCATTTTACCTTTCGAAGGCTTTCCTTCATTATCAAGAGGATAGGCATATTTCCAGATTTCTACATCTTTAAGGTCGTTAATATAAATTATATCACGCAGGTAGGCTGCACCTTTTGAACCCTGAATTCTTTCGGAGACATTATTCGCACATCCGTTTATCTGTCGGCACATGCTGTGAAAATGCATACCGTTTTCAAAAACAAAATCGACGCTGAAATTATCAAACTGGTCTCCTGTGACCCGTCTTTGTCTCGAGCCCATTCCAACAGCTTTAACAGGATGAGTGCCTGTAAACCAGTTCATTACATCAAGATTATGAACATGTTGTTCAACAATATGATCGCCTGATAGCCAGCACCAGTTTACCCAGTCGCGTATCATCCATTCCATTTCAGACCAGCCAGGCTGATTATCTTTGTGCCATAATTTTCCGCCATTCCACCAAATATTACCACCTACTACATCTCCGATAGTCCCAGCCTGAACTTGCTGATAAGCACCTACATAATCGCGCTGATGACGGCGCTGAGTACCCGTAACAATCGTCAGATCCAGTTCCTTGGCTTTCAGGGCAGTTGCCATTACTGACCTGGCTCCAAAAGGATCAACACATACCGGTTTTTCAGTAAAAATGTGTTTACGTGCGGCAACAGCAGCTTCAAGATGGATAGGCCTGAAGAAAGGCGGTGTTGCAAGAATGATTATATCCACTCCTGAATCAATCACTTTCTGGTATGCATCAAACCCAACAAAGCAATTCTCTTCAGGAACCTCCTGCCCTTTCTCTTCTTTGATCGCTGCTCTGCAACCATCCAGACGATCCCTGAATGTATCGCCAAGCGCAGTTATCTGAAGATTTGGTCCTGCACTAAGGAAATTGAGTGAAGCACCTGTTCCTCGGCCTCCGCAACCAATAACACCGGCTTTAAGAACAGGTCCGTCAGGAGCCTGGTCAAGCCATGAGACTTCTGCAACTTTCTTTTTTGTTTCCCGGGTACAACCCGATAAAATTGACGGGACAACTATACCTGCTGCACCTACTGTTGCAGCTTTACCCAGGAAATTACGTCTTGAAATACTTGATTTTTTCATTTTTATACGTTTTATGAAGTTCTAAATTTACAATTTTCCTGTCTTTTGATCAAATTCACATACGACTCTGAAACCGACATTAAAACAATCTGAATACCACCAGATGCTTTTTGGTATCTGTGGATCTGTTTTAAGCCAGTCATCGGTCCTTGTCTGACTCCGTGCTGCACTTCGAAGATTACCTGCCATATCAAGAAATGATCCGCCCCGAACCACATGTTCGTCACCTGATTCCGGTCCCTTGGGATCTTTTATTTCACCACCGGAATATTGTGAATAAGCATCCTGCCGGTACCAGTCAGAACAAAATTCCGCAACATTACCCAGAATATTTTTTAATCCGAACGGATTAGCCCTTACCATGTCAGGTGTCTGGGTTTTTGATGGACTGTTACTTCTGTATATTATATAGGTATTAATTACGGCAGTGTCATTCTTTGAAAGTTTTGCTATTAATCCGGTTTTTTCAAATTTATTGGGATCGCCCGGGAAAAAATATGGTGTTGAAGTTCCTGCCCTGCAAGCATATTCCCATTCTGCTTCAGTCGGAAGCCTGTACGACTTACCTGTCACCGAAGAGAGCCATTTACAGTAAGTTTGTGCAGCATGAAAAGTGAAGGAGATTGCAGGTCTTTGTCCCATTCCCCAGCCCTGATCTGGTTGTCCGTAGGGAGGAGTGGCTCCTGAAATTGCATCTGGCCTCAATTTCTTTTTCGAATTCATTAATTCGGTATCTGATGATCTTCCTTCAGCAGCTGTCTGCGCATAAAATGCAAGATATTCATCCCATGTCACTTCAACTTCGGCCATAAAAAACGGACTGATTTCAACTTCTCTGACAGGACCCTCATCAGCTTTTCTGAATGGTTCATCTGCAGGACTGCCCATCTTAAATTTTCCTCCCGGTATGGCAATCATTCTGAATGACACTGACGAATTAGTTATCTGCTCAGTAAATGAATTGAATCCTGTAACTCTGGCTGATTCCTTAAAAATTTCTTTTTTGGCAGAGGAGACAGATCCGAAAGTTTTATTGCTTCCATGTGTGTAACCCTCAATATAATGCCCTGAATTAAGATGACAGTTAATACAGTGAAGGTCAGGCGTTTTCTTTGTCTGTTTATAATACAGGTGCGCATTTTCTCCGGCCTTTGTGAGCTTGAGTGGAAAAAGGTTTTCGTGACATTTTATACAGCTGCTTTCGTAAACATGTCCGCGTGCGACTTCCAGTCTTCCACGCTCGTTCCAGTTAAACGATGCTGAATCTTTAGTCCAGTAGCTCCATAGATCACGCATACCGATCTTTCCTTTTGCCCACAAATAGCCATTATCCTTTGGAGGCAGATGACATTCCACACATGCTACTCTGTATCCCGACTGAGTTTCATAATGAACTGATCTTTTCCACGAAATATCTGCAGCAGGATGAATATGACATGAAACACAATATTCATTTGTTGAAGTCTTGTTAATGATTTTTTTACCGCCAAGCATTATTAAAACTCCAACGATTAAAC
>JBGOXH010000285.1:0-3625 GCA_041479075.1 Bacteroidia bacterium
ATGTCGGAGGTTTAAATGAATTCGGATATATTGAACCCGATTCATCCGGCAAGCGTGTCTATGTTTCTTTGTCGGACCATATCTCCGGTGCCAGGAATCTTACTTCTCTCAGTATGAGCGATTCGGCAAAGGCAAAGTACACGGAGCCGTCAGGTCTGAATATTGGAGAGATTAAATCACTTGTTGTCAGAGGATCAAAAGTATATTTTTTAAGTGCCGGCACACTGATAACATATAATACATTAAACGACAGTCTGAGCTACATCAACCTCAGAGATCTGGGATACAGGCAGTTTGAAAGGATGTACCTGATTAATGATAAAATTATCCTTGCCAGTAATTCCTATGGGATTTTTGAACTCAAAGATGATATTATTACCCAGATGCCTAATGGAAAATTCTTTAAGCTGAAAATCTGTCTTTCAGTTTTGCCGTACAATAAGAACCAGATGATTGTCGGGACAATGAGCTGGGGAGTTTTCCTGTATGATTATGCAGATGGTACCATTGATAGCAACTTTGTTGACCGGAAGTTATTTAACAAGTTTAAGCAGGCAACGATTTATTGTGGTGCAAAATTATATACCGGGGAATATGTTTATGGAACTCTTACTGATGGCATTTATGTAATAAGCGATAAGGGGAAATTTATCGGCCATTGGACAAGCGAAAACACTGATTTGCTTGATAATCTTATCACTTCACTCTATGTTGATCCTGAAAAAAATTCTGAATTATGGATAGCCGCAACCGGGTCTATCACCAAAGCCTATGTGAATCTTCCTTTTACACAGATTTATGAGAAATCCGGAATTGACGGCAGTGTCAATAGTGTTTGCAGCTTTAACGGATCAATATATGTATCTACCGACAAAGGTCTGTTTAAAAGCAACCTGAATGAAAACGGGAACAGGATATTCAGCAGATTGAATAATATAACTACCCAGATCATTCCACTCTCAGTAGCGAAAGTTGCAAATGATAGTTTCCTTCTTGCTGGATCAATACTGGAAGGAGTCTACAAAATAAATCCAAACGGAAAGACAGAAATCCTGAAAGGGAATATTATTGAGGCAGAAAAAGAAGACTTCAAGCGGCCATTCCTTGTCAGAAGCATTCTTCAATCTAAAGTTAAAAAGAACAGATTCTACTTTGGTATGACTAATTCTGCAATCCGGGTTCTGGAATATAACCACGGATTATGGAAATTCGTCTCCAATGTTATAGGGCAGGAAGGTTATGCTGATTATCTGAACGAACTTAAAAGCGGCGATCTGATCTTTGAGACCAAGTTTCCTGATGGTCTTTACAGATTGCATTTTAATGATACAGTTCCTGTCAAATATACTGCTGACCAGGGAGTTCCGGATAGCAGCCTTAACTTTCTAAAGGATTACAACGGATCATTATGTCTGACAACCGGAGCCGGTATCTTTAAGCTGGACGAGCAAAATGATAAATGGATTCCGTTTGATGAAATGACACGCGGTTATACAAAAAACAGGAATGTCGATGGTTTTACAACCGATAAAAACGGGAATTTGTGGATTACAATAAAAGACAAAAGATATTATGACATCCTCTTTACATTTGATAACGACAGCATGAAAATGTATAAGGGTGGAGCTCTTGCTACTCTTCCTAACCTGGAATTTTTCTATATCAGTTCAATAGAAGGACGCGACTGGTTTACAAAATTCAAAAGCCTATATATCGTTGATAGAGAGAAGCTTGGACTAAAACTTCTCGAAGCTCAGACTCTCCTTACAAAAATCGTTGTATCAAGCCATGGAATTGACTCTCTGGTAATGAATGAGACATTCTATAAAAATGGCCCGAATGGAAAAAGATATCCGGTAGCCTCAAATCTTGGACAGAAATCACCTGAATTCAACTACAAATATAATTCACTTTCCTTCTTCTGGACAACACCCTATCTGATCCAGGAAGAGGATGTACTTTACAGCTATATACTTGAAGGGTACGATGGTAAATGGTCTGACTGGGAAAAAATAAGTTACAAAGACTATACTAATCTCTCTTTCGGAAAATACGCTTTCAAAGTAAAAGCAAGGACAGCTACGGAAATTGAATCAAAGGAAGCTGAATATAGTTTTATTATTTTCAAACCATGGTATCTTACGCCATTGATGATAATATTTTACATCATTGCTACAATATTATCTGTTCTTGGAATTATTGCAGCTTATACGAAGAGACTAAAGAATGAAAACATCCGGCTTGAAGGGATTGTGGCTGAAAGAACTGCTGTTGTGGTCAAACAGAAGGAAGAGCTGGAATCAAGCATTCACTATGCAAGACGTATACAGATGGCTTTGCTTCCTTCAGAGTCTATACTCACAGAGAACATAAAAAATTACTTTGTCCTTTTCAAACCAAGAGATATAGTAAGCGGAGATTTTTACTGGATGGAGAAAAAAGGAGAAAGACTTTATATTGTGGCAGCCGATTGCACAGGTCATGGCGTTCCGGGTGCATTTATGAGCCTTCTCGGTATGTCATTCCTCGATGAAATAATTGATACGGAATCTGCTCCGCGGGCCGACTTCATCCTAAATCGACTTCGTTTGCATGTCACAGAATCATTAAAGCAGATTGGCGGAGACGATGAAGCAAAAGATGGTATGGATATAGCACTCTTGGTAATAGATTTCGCTACAAAACATATCGAATTTTCAGGAGCTTACAATCCTTGTTTCAGAGTAAGAAAACTTAATGAAAATGAAGCCGTGAAATATGAAGACGATTTAACAGAAATGTCCGATGGAACAATGTCGAACGGAAAATATCTTCTCGAAACAATCTTTGCAAGCAAAATGCCAATCGGAATATCTTCAAAAATGAATGAAGATTTTGTCTTTTATGACTGGGTTCTTGAAAAGGGGATATCTTATTACCTTTTTTCTGATGGATATCTCGACCAGTTCGGTGGAGAACATGGCCGTAAGTTTATGAAGAAAAACTTTAAAAAGCTTATCCTGGAAATTCAGGATTACCCCATGAGCAAACAAAAAGAACTGCTTGAAGAAAACCTCAGAAACTGGATGGGCCAGACACCCCAGATTGACGATATCCTCGTAATGGGGATAAGAACTGAATGATACCCCGCAAAAAGAAGCTAAAATATGATAACTAATTCATTAATAAAGGTTAATAGAATTATTACATTCTTAATATTTATTGCCATGGCTGCTTCGGCTTTTTCCCAGAATAACCCTGCCAGTGATAAGATCATTACTTCTGCAGGAGACGTTGAAATGTATTTTATAGGACATGGATCACTGATGTTCAAATTGAACTCATTTGTCATCCATATTGATCCGGTCCGCTCTTCAGGTAACTATGATAATCTTCCTCAGGCTGATCTAATTCTGGTTACCCATGAACACTACGATCATCTCGATGCCAGCCTGATCGAAAAACTGCGTAAGCCTGAAACAGTTTTAATAAGTAACCAAAATAGTGCTGATAAAGTGAAATGGGCTCAGACCATGAAAGCAGGCGATAAAAAGATAGTCAAAAACATTACTATTGAAGCTGTCCCTGCATATAATATAATTAATATGCGGGCACCCGGATCCCCTTTCCATCCGAAAGGAACTGG
>JBGOXH010000208.1:0-5188 GCA_041479075.1 Bacteroidia bacterium
CCGGTGAACCCTCTTCCATTTTGATTTCTGAGCCATTTGAAAACATCATCTTACCAATGGCATCAGGATCTTTTTTTAGATCCAGCCTTGGAGAAATATCGTCATTTACAGTCAGCTTCAGAATGTGCGTTATCAGTTCTGCCGTATCACGCTTGATTTCGTCGAGTTGTTCCTGCTTAACGATGCCCGCCCCGGTCAGCTCACTCCCATAAGCGATGATTGAATCCTCTTTTTGCCATGCTTCAATCTCCTCTTTCGATCTGTATGATGATGCATCTGACGGAGAATGGCCGCTTATCCTGTATGTAAGTGTGTCGAGCAGAACCGGCCCTTTTTTCTCTTCCAATAGCTTTTTCTTACGCTTGAAAGCGTCAATAACAGCAAGCGGGTTATAACCATCGACACGTTCAGAGTACATCATTTCGGGATTTACTCCGGCACCTAACCGGGCAAGAATACCATAGCCCATTGTTTCGCCCATAGTCTGGCCGCCCATACCATATAAATTATTCATGATATTAAATATCAGAGGTAATCCGCCTTTATACTCACCTTCCCACAGAGTTTTATACTGATCCATAGTTGCAAAACAGATACCTTCCCATACCGGACCACAGCCTGTCGATGCATCGCCGATATTGCAGACCACAATACCAGGTTTCCTGTTAATTCTTTTATATAAAGCTGCTCCGACAGAAATATCTCCTGAACCTCCGACTATGGCATTATTCGGATATATGCCGAAAGGGGTGAAGAACGCATGCATCGATCCGCCCAGCCCTTTGTTGAATCCGTTTTCCCGTGCAAATATTTCAGCCAAAGCCCCGTATAATAAAAAGTGTATAGCTAACACTTTTATGTCTCCCTGGAAGCCTTTCTCAACAACTTTCAGAGCGCCGCCACCGAAATAATTGCGCATTATCGAATACAGATTATCTTCATCAAGCTTGTTTATCGCTGACAGTCCTTTTGCAAGTATCTCTCCATGGCTACGGTGCGAACCAAATATATAATCTTCGATTCCGAGATTGTAAGCCATTCCGACTGCTGATGCTTCCTGTCCTATCGAAAGATGTGCCGGTCCGGGATGATTATAGGCTATTCCGTTATATTCATTTTTAGTCTTTATCAGGTTTAACATGGTTTCAAATTCACGTATTATTACCATATCGCGGAAAATCCTCAGGAAATCTTCCCTGTTGAAATTCTTTTTTTCATCAGTTATTGTTTTATTGTACTGATTAACAGGTATTTTACCAAATTCAATGAATTGTGGTTTACGTACTACCTTTGGATTGATATTTTGACTTTTTGGCATAATTAACGGTATTACGGTATTACGGTATAATGGTACAACGGTTTATAATAATTATTTGTGTCATTGCGAGGAGTCATGCTGCGGCGTGACGACGAAGCAATCCTTCTACCTATATTCAAATTTTTCTATCTGATCCTTTATTTCTCTTAAAAACAACGTAGCCGGACCTCCGTCAATCGCTCTGTGGTCATAAGTGAGTGAAAGACCGATATATGGAACAAATCCAAATGTATTATTCCCGAGATTGACCGGCCTGTTAATTATTGTACATACACCGAGTATTGCAGCCTGAGGCAGGTTTATTACCGGTGTGAACATTTCTACACCATAATTTCCAAGGTTTGAAACTGTGAATGTCGCTGATGTGCTCTTTATCAGTTCAGGATCAATACTCCCTTTACGGCAAGCATCTGCAACCATCTTAAGCTCTTTTGACAGCTGAGGCAGGTTCATTTCTTCTGCATTTCTCACTGCAGGAACCATAAGCCCACGGGAGGTATCGACAGCTATTCCCAGATGTATTTTATGAAATGTTTTAATTGAATCTCCAAGAAAATGACTGTTGGCTTCAGGGAATTTTTCCAGCGCTCTGATTACGCACCAGCAGATCATATCGTTCAGGGTGATATCATTTTTTTCTGTTCCGGCAGCGAGGCCTGCTTTTATTTTGCTTCGCGCTTCAAGCAGCCGGCGGACATCAGCGCTCATGTGATGGGTGAGCTGTGCCGAATTCTGAAGTGATGAATACATGGCTTTAGCAATCAGCTTGCGGACATTGCTCAATGGTTGTTCGGTAAATTCAGTACCAACCGAACGGATTGTTTTGGTCATTTCTGTACTACCTGAAAGCGCTTTTTCAATATCGCTGATAATTATTCTTCCGTTTGGTCCGGATCCTTGCAACCTGTTATAATTCAATCCTTTATTTTCTGCAAGGCGTTTAGCTCTGGGGGATATTCTGATTCTTGAGTCTGTTGATGAAACAGCAGCCTGAATTACAGCACTTTCTTTTTTTGATGCCTCTTCTTTTTTTGCAGATGATGCAATTTCAGCAGGAGGGGCTGCAGTTTTTCCAGGTATGAAGGCTGAAACAGATTCGCCTTTCTGACCTATTACTGCTACGTTCATCAGTACAGGAACCTCCGCGCCTTCGTCGAAGAATGTTTCAAGCAGGAAACCATCACCTGGAGATTCAAGCTCAAATGCAGCTTTATCAGTCTCGTATGAGAATAGCAGATCGCCTGTTTTTACACTGTCGCCAGTGTTTTTATACCAGCGGGTTATAATACATGTTTCAACTGACTGCCCTTGTTTTGGCATTATTACGGGGATTGCCATTTTTTTAAATGTTACTGGGTACTTGTTACTAGTTACTGGTTAATCAACTTATTATAATAAGTATAATTAAATGAAAGTTGCTTATATCACATCTTATTATAAATCAGCAGATACAAAAATAAATTAAAAAACATGTATTTACAAGTAAAAATTAATATATTTACAAAAAAATTATAATTATGGGACCGGTCAGAAATATTCCGCAGCATAAAAAGCTTTATGAAATTCTTCGGAAACATATAACTGGTGGTATTTATAAAGAAGGCGATCTGCTGCCTTCTGAAAATGAACTGTGCCAGCTGTATGGAATGACAAGGCCGACAGTAAGACAATCGCTCAGTTCACTTGCCAGCGACGGATATATTCGAAAGCACCAGGGAAAAGGAAGTATTGTACATCAGCTCCCAAAAGAAATAGGTATTCTGTCTGTATCAGGTACAACTTCAGCAGTAGGAGCCCGTAACCTTAAAACAAAAATAATCGTTAAACCGGTTTTAATTCCATGGGAAAACGATTTTATGTTTCCTCTTTCCGAACTTGAAAGGGAATCGGGCTGCATATATATGGAACGGCTCAGATTGCTCGATGATATACCTATCTTCTACGATATCAGCTACATAGCCAACGTTAATCTTCCAAGAATCACATCCCGACAATTCGAAAACAGATCTCTCTTTCAAATTCTCAGGGAACATTATCAGATTGAGATCAAAGGCGGGGAACAGAGGATAAAGGCAATTCCGGCTTCAGCTAAAATAAGCAGTTTCCTTCACCTGAAAAAAGGAGAGCCAGTCCTTCACCTCGAAAGAAAAATGGAAACAAATAATCCCGGATTATTCCTTTATTCAAGTATTTTCTGTAATACAGAGAAATATTCTATCTTCGGAAGATTCTGATTTTTAAAAAGAAAATTATAATTTAGTAGTGATTTTTTGCCGGTTAATATCGGGCATTAATTTACTTATGGTATACCTTTAAAAATTAAACTATGGATAAACAGAAAAAACAATGGTCAAGACGCCAGTTCATAAACACTGCCATTGCAGGAGTTGCTGGTACTGCAGTGATCCCACAGATTGTGGGCAGCAAAACAAAATCGGCTGATAATGATATCAGACTGGGCTTCATCGGAATGGGAAGACAATCTATGTTCCTTCTTAATGGTTTTTTGCAAATACCAGGAATTGAAGTAGTTGCAGGATGTGACGTTTATGGAATCAAACGGAAGCGCTTTGAGAAAAGAGTCACTGATTTTTATGCCAAAGCAGGCAAAAAAGTCAAGATTGAAACTTATGAGAAATTCCAGGATCTTCTTGCAAGAAAAGACATAAATGCTGTCGTTATTGCTGTTCCTGATCATTACCATGCAATAGTTGCTATCGCAGCATGCAATGCAGGTAAGGATGTATATCTTGAAAAACCAATGACCTTCACAATCAAAGAAGGACAGGAGCTTATAAAAGCAGTTCGTAATAATCAGAGGATACTTGCAGTAGGCACCCAGCAGCGTTCAGATCCAAACTTCCAGCATGCGGTGAAGCTTGCGCAGGCAGGAGAGCTCGGAAAAATAACACTGGTAAATGCTTATGTTGGTGCTCCTCCAAAACCTTATGACCTGCCTGTGGAACGTATCCCGGTTGATCTTAACTGGGACCTGTGGCTTGGACCGCTTCCTTATCCGATTCATTTCAATAATCAGCTTGACCCTCCGATATCTCTCGATCCGGTAAAAGACGAAGAAATATGGGGTGCCTGGAGATGGTACAAAGAGATGGGCGGAGGTTTTACAACCGACTGGGGAGCCCATATGTTCGACATTGCCCAGTGGGGACTTGGCATGGATAAAATGGGACCTATCGAAATATCTCCGATCGGAGACGGGACAGAATTCATGAAATTCAAATATGCTTCCGGTACAATAATGACTTCAGAACCATTTGATGAGAAGAAGAGCAAAGGAGTCAAGTTTATTGGTACAAATGGCTGGATTGAAGTTACCCGTGACTTTTTCCATGCCTCCGACCCGAAATTCAATCCACCAGCTGCTGCTAAAATTGAAGGACCTTATGAAACCAGGATACCTCACCAGGTAAACTTCATTGAATCGATACGTTCACGGAAGGATCCTGTTGCACCCGTTGAAATAGGCCACAGCAGCGCAACTGTTTGTAACCTTGGAAATATTGCATGCAACCTTAAAGCGACTATTTACTGGGATTCTGCGACTCAGACTTTTACAAATGATCCGGATGGGGCTGCCACAAAACTCATGCAGTATGACTACCGGAGTCCCTGGAAACTTCTGTAAATATTAGATCAGGTGGATGTGAGAGTGTTCCAAAAATCACCACCTCCCCCCTGACGATAACGTTAGGGGTAGGGACTGTCGAAAAAGTCATGTTTCACCCCCAAACCCCCCAAGGGGGGCTTTTTAACTCTCTGTTTTTCAGTAAGTCCCCCTTGGGGGATTTAGGGGTAGATAGTAAAAGAGGGTCTTTTTCAACAGCCCCAAAGTTAAAGTGCTATAAATCA
>JBGOXH010000107.1:0-9311 GCA_041479075.1 Bacteroidia bacterium
AAACTAACACCAAATAAGATTGATTTGCATCTGGAAACAAAGCTAATTAGGATTGTTCGCGACTGAATTGAAGCTCAACCAAACTATTTTTATGATAAAACAAATAAATATTAAACTTAAGAAAACAAATAAAATCCGTGATGCGTAGATCAATCATAAAACGCAGGAATGATTTATTTTATAAACAGGCATTAAACAAATTTTTAATATTACATATAGGCTTAACTCAAACTGGACAATATGAAAACACTACTAAAATCTTTATTTATTTTACTAATCCTCTTTACCTTGGGGTGCAAAAAAAAAGATGATTCATCCAATACGGAAAATCCTACTTATACTATAGTCAATAACGGGAATGCAGGATCATCAAGTATTTCAGATACAGAAGACGAGACTGCGCTTGATGTTGCTCAAGCTATTCCATCAGTGTCAGGTGAAACTTATCCTGTGAACATCCCTATCATGTTTTTCCTGAACGACAAAGTCTATTTAAACTCAATAATAGACAATTTTATAGTAAAAGTAGACGGGACAGTTGTTGGTGGAACTATTTATGTTAATGAAGCTTCAAATGGATTTGCTGTACTTATTTTTACTCCGACGAAAGAGTTTGGAGCAAATAAATTAATAATTGTCACTCTTAAAAAGGAGATACTTGATGATGGAGGAAATGGATTTCCTTCTGATTATGTAATTCAGTTTTATACAGAATCAATAGCATCTGGCAGTTTTGACAGCAATAAAGGCTTTGAGAATGGAACTGCAGGAGTCACCTTCATTGGTGATGGTACAGTTCTTTCCGGTACACATGGTTCTGTAAGTCCCTTGGGCGGAACAAAATTTGGTGCAATAACATCAGGTGATGCACTGATATCTGATGGAAGTGCAATAGGTGGAGCATCCAGCATGATGATTCTTGGCCCGATCAATACGAGTATTTCAAACTTATCATTTTATTTTGATTTCATTTCAGCCGAATTTAATGAATATGTTAACAGTATCTTCGATGACTGTGCAGTTGTCACTATCACAGGCCCGAATGGAACATATTCAGGTTCGATAACAAGTGTAAATACTTTAGGAACAGGAAATAATACCCAATGTATAAATTTTGATAATATGCCGGATGATGGTGATGCATACGCTGGCCATACAGGCTGGGTAAATAAAACCTTTTCTTTTACTAATGTAGGAAGCCCTGCATTTATAATTTTTACCGTTACAGATGTCTCGGATGAAATATTATCATCGGTACTTACAATCGATAATATTTCGTTTTAACTTCCGATACTGAATTGTCTAATAATTAATTGTAATTATAATCCATCCGTAGGAACTTCGTGTTTAGCGGATGGATTTTCTGTAATGTATATATCTGATATTCAATGTGAAACATTACAACTAAAATTTCCGGGTAAAATCAGAATCAGACAATTCATATAAGCGAAGCTCTCTTTTTAAGCCATCTTTCCCTTAGTCTGAACGAATCGAAGCCCAGGTAATTACCTTTTGAATTGTCGTTCTGCCCTGCGGATTCAAACCGGATTATATGTTTTCCCTTTTTGAGGGTGGTGCTTCCCAGGTAATAATCTTTAACAATAGTGTTCTTTGAATACAAGTCGATAAGCTTTACATTTTCAGCAGGGGTATTAAAATCCATATCAATTGTCATTGGAACGTCTGGTATGGCTACTCCATCAATAAATATGCGATAAGTCCCGTAGTCGTACGAATTTGTCAGTCGTACAACAAGACCTCTTGATTCTTCTTTCTCCATATAAAAATCTGTTTCCAGCCATGCTTTATCAGAAGAAGGTGTAAAGAAGATCTGGCCATTGCCGGTCCAGTCAAAACCGCTTTGTAATTCGACCTTGCCCGATGAGTGACGGATTGTCTTCATCATATCTTTTCCCTCAAAGATTATATCGAGATTCGGTACAACACGTTCAGAATAAGGCGGCAGCTTTGTAAAGCGTTTCGGCTGACCAACCTGGTACCAGAATGCAACAGTCGCCATATCATCTTCTCTTTCAACATGTCCATCGACTTTGCCGGTTTCAGTTTCGTCGGCAGATATCCACCCTTTGTGCTCTATTTTAAACTTAAGCGATTTGTTAAACCTGACCGGATCGTTCAGATGCCACCGGTAAAGTGTAAACTTTACTCCCAGGTCCTCTTCAGTATCCATGCTTTTATAAGTGCACCCGAAATACGGAGTAATGCATTCATTCAATCCCCAGGCACACAGGAAATAATCTTCAGTTCCGGTTCCCCAGATTGATGGTGCCTGCTCCCCGTCGATATAGAATTTAGCGTCTCCTTCGCCAAACCAGTAAGGACTCCGTGAACGAACAGACATTACCGTGCCAACATAATGACCTTTGCCTTCTGCATCCAGTATCAGGTAATCATCGCCTGTTTTTTCAGGGAATTCATTCCGGTATTGAGCGCAGAAATAGGCAGTATTCCCGGGCAGCTTATTGACCTCAGTATAATCGATCTGGTAATAAAAGCTCCTTACTGCTTTATCGCCTTCATTAGTCACAGTGATCTTTGCCGCTTCACGGAAAGGCATGGTCCAGAAGCAGTTATATCCATCGCCACTCTCAACTATGACGGGAGTTGAAATTATTTCTGTCCTCAGGCCAAAACCGGCTGCAAAAAAATCGCCAAGAGGAGATTCGACAGCAGGCTCAGAAGAATTATCCCAGTAAATCCTGAGGACAATTTCTGCCGGATTTGCTGAACCTTTTGGTTCCAGCCAGTTTGGACGTGCTTCGTTGAACGTGAGCCAGATATGGTTAATAACCCCAGGTCCTTTTATATTTGCCAGTTCAGCAGTTTCGCCCGGTTGAATGTAACGGATCCTGTCAGCATTACTGCTATCGGATTTTGCATGCGAGCTTATCGCCTTTGAGCGGCCATCCCTGACTAATGCAAGGCCAAGATCCGGAGAATTCTGGTTTCCCGTACAGGAGAATAAAACAAATATTAATACAATAACCAGAGATGAGGTAAATCTTTTCATATGTGCAATAATTAATTTTTATAACTTATTGTATTTTAAAATATACGAGTGCTTCTTTTGATTTATTACCCCCTTTCATTTTCCCCCAGGGGGGAAATGGTAAAACCAACTCCTTCCCCCGTGGGGGAAGGTCAGGAAGGGGGTCAATTACCCGCAGCCCAAACCCTTATCATTTCAACTCCGTGACGGCCAACCCGGGAACTGAATTTTTCTTTATATGTCCCAAGATCCTTTTGTCTCCAGAGATCTCTTACTTTCTGCTTTCCTGAAATTCCAAGATCCGACCAGTTGACTGTCATTTTTGTTTCTTTGTCACCCCTGTTAAAGAGACCGATTGCACTGGATCCATCTTCCATTTTTTTCATCCAGATTTCAAGATCGCCATTTTTAATAATTCTGCTGCCCGGTTTTCCCAGCGGATCCTGGTCAACTTCAATTACCTCGTCGTTGGTTAAAAGGCTCAGGGTGAAATCATCGAGTCTTGTAATGTCGCCGCTGAATATCAACGGCGCTGCCTGCAGGCACCACAATGAGATCTGTGTGTACTGTTCGTTCGGTGTCAGAGGCGACGGAGCTGTTCCTCCCTCCCAGTTACTCAGGTATCCGATCAGAAGATAATCCGGATCGTTCCATCCGCCCGGACCGCCATATTTCTGCAGCTCATTATCGGTGAAGACATCAAATCCGTCTCTGAAAAGAGCTGTTCCGATACCTTCAAACGAGCCTCCAAGGTCACCGGCTGTTCGCCAGCTGTTGCCTCCGACACTTTTTCCCCACTTCCATACATCGCCCAATCCATACTGGCAAAGGTTCAGAACAATATCCCTGTTCTGCTTCTTAAGTATCTCACTGATAAGAATATACGGTTTCTGTAATTCAGGAAGAGAATCGTTCAGTGCAATCCTGTTATAGGTGCACCAGTCATATTTCAGGAAATCGAATCCCCATTCCACAAACCTCCGGATATCTTTCTCCTCGAACTGGTATGCGGCAACATGTCCGGCACAGGTGCGAGGACCCGGAGAAGTATAGATCCCTGCTTTCAGACCCAGCGAATGAATATAATCTGTCATTGATTTCATGTCGGGGAATCTCTTATTGGAGTTGATCATCCCGTTTTTATCACGAGGCTCTCCAAGCAGACTTGAGTCTTTTGAAGTTTGTTTTATTGACCAGCAATCGTCAATGTTTACGTACATATATCCATGATCTATCATTCCCGAGTTTACCATTGCGGCGGCAGCTGCTCTCATAATGCTGTCGGTCACATGATTCTCCCAGACGTACCAGCTGTTCCATCCCATGTGAGGAGTAAGAGCAAGTTCGCTGCCACAGACAATTTTGAACTGCCGTTCAGCAAAACCTGATTTGTTTGTCACTCTGAATGTTGTCAGGTAAGTTCCAGGTTCTTTAATTACACCTGTTATCTGACCTGTAGCCGCATCACAGACAAGACCTTCCGGAAGATTCAATACCTCGTATTTCAGAGGCTTTTCTCCAGTTGCAGGAATTGTGAACAGGAATGGAGAGCCTGGTCTCACACCAAATATTTTAGCTCCGTTTATCCGTGGTTGAAGTCCTGGTTTCGGAGTGAGGGGAATGACAGCTTGTTTTCCTGAACATGAAATCATGAGAGAAAAAACAACGACCATAACCCCGGCATGAATCATTAATTTAATTTTCATATTATCACCTTTTTTAAGTTTTCAATACTCAGTTCTGAACCGTAAAAATTGAAGATGATTAAATTACTGCAAATAATTTATTGTTACAAGGGAGGGAATGGAATTTTAGATTAATCAAAATAAAATTAACTTTGTTTTAATTGAAGTGTAACTTTGATAAAACAAAAAAATCCAATTTAATTAATCCTCTAATTTTTAAAATCATGAAAATAATTGTAATATCTGTATTAAGCATTTTTATTTTTCAATTCAGCTTAAAATCGCAGGATCTGATTTTGTTGAAGAATGGTGATTCACTTAATTGTAAAATATCCGGAACTGACAGTACCAGAATCTATTTTGATTTAGTAAGAAAAAATCAGAAAATCAGTACTAATATCGGAAGAGATGAAGTAGTAAGCTTCAGTTACAATTATGCTTTTCCGAAAATAGAGAATAAAAAGGCATTAAGAACTTCAAAAGATGATAGTTTTGAATTTTCATTTGATCCGCTGGGATTTGCAACCATGGGACCAACAGCCACCGGGGAGTTTATAATTCAGAAGAATGAAAGTCATTATGGTTTTGGTATTGTAGCCGGAGTCAGGGTGACAAATTTGGGGGTAGCATCCAATTTGCTGTTGGGAGGCGGTGATATGAAATTATCATATACAGTTCCTGTTGCATTTAAGTATTATCCTAAAACAAGGAATATTGCCGACAGATTCTTTGTCGGGCCTCATTTTGAATACGGGACATCATATTTTAAAGAAGGAAATAAAACTAGAATAAGGGCTTTTGGCCTTGAATTTGGCTATAAATGGGTATTTCAAAGCGGATTTTCACTGGAGCTGGTTGATTTAGTCGGTTTAATCCAGGACAAAGGCCTGCCATATTCTTATACAACTACAACTCCACACTCAACTACAACATATACGTTTGAAGAAACAGGCTGGGAGAACCTTGCATTTGTACCTTATGTTGTAGCTCTGAGATTAGGTAAAACTTTTTAACAGTTCATTTACAATTAGATATATTCTCAATTTTCAATAGTTTTAGATTCAAGACTTTAAGATTTTTATAAATACAGCAGACTAAACCAACTTAAAATAAAATTGCAATGAACGTAAAAAAAGTATTTACAATAATCTGTGTCTTTGCTCTTGCAATTTCCAATTGTAAAAAAGACAAGGATGAAGATCCACTTAAACAAGATTGTGGCGCTGGTTCAGGATATACGGTAGAGTTTTGTGACCAGGTCGGAAATTATGTCGCAGGATATGGTGTACCTGGTCAGGATGAAATTCATGTGACCTGCCTGGTTGGACCAGAAGGGGCAACCGTTTCGAACCATGCTAATGGAACCTATTATGTATCAGGCACTTATAAGCTTACTACTTATGATGATGGTGAGATATCATTAGTATGGGGTGGAACTGTAAATTATTCCTATTATGAGACCTATGAGATCACCAAGGGAACAGGAAATTTTGAGATTAAAGTCACAAAGACAGGCGGCGGAAGCGGTAATATTTTTCTTTCGATGGCAAGCGGTTCATCATGGATGTTTGATGTGGCATTAATAAATATATGCAAATGATGTTCCATCGCGAACTATTTCATCTTCGTCCTCTCCTGCATGATTTCTTATAATTCATATTGTTATCCAAAGCATCTTGTCAGTAAAAAAACAAATAAGCGTCTTATTATTCTTTTTCATAATTAATATATCCGCAAATCCTCAGGCATATATAAAAGGTATCATTGTTGAAAAAACCTCAAAACTGCCAATTGCCTTTGCATCAGTAACATACCAGGAGCAATCTGTCCTTAGAGGAGTAATCTCAGATGTCCATGGAAAATTTGAAATATTCGACAAAGACGTTAAAAGCATCCTGGTCTCGTGTGTCGGATATGAACAGAAAAGAATACCGATAACTCCTGAAATAAATCTGTCCAATTTTATTGTTGAACTGAGAACTGATACTGTGAATATCAGAGAGATAACCATTACTGGGGCCAACAACCCGGCGATAAGGATTATTAAAAAAGTTCTTAAGAACAAGGAGAAGAATAATTATGAAAATTATGAGAAATACAGGTATCAATGCTATCTGAAAACCATTTTCAATCTTAAATTATCCATTAATGCAACAGCGAGCGATAGTGCAACTATAAAGAAGAACAGGGATATAAATAAACACGCAAGCTTTATCTCCGAATCAGTTGTATTATGTTCCAGGGTAAATAACCGGACTGACAATAAAGTAATTGCGATCAAAACTTCAGGGTTTGAAAATCCCTTATTCGGACAGTATTTCGTGTCAGTTTTCCATAATTCAATTTCATTTTATAACGATAATATTTCCCTGTTTGAGATACCTGTATCAGATGATAAAACTACTGATGAATACCTGAGCCCTCTTTCTGATGAGTGCCTGAGTAGTTACAGCTTTACCCTCGAAGATACACTGGAAACTCAGACAGATACGGTTTATGTTATTGAGTTTCATCCAAAAAAAGGTTCGAATTTTAACAGCCTTAAAGGGAGGCTATTTATCAGTTCAAACGGGTATGCCTTAAAAAACATCGTTACCGAACCTTTTGAAAAAGGCCTTATTGATTTTAAGTTCCGGCAGGATTACGAATTCATAAACAACAGATGGTTCCCTTCCAGGCTCGACGAAGAGGTTGGTTTTGTCTCCATGCAGATCAACAAGAATATAACAGCATACCCTGTCTACCTTATCACATCAAGAAACAGTAAGGTGGATTTTAATCCTGCAATAAGCAATGATTCAATTAATTACGAAAATGTTTATATCGACAAGGCATTAATTAAGAACAGTGATGCAATACTGAAAGCCAGTCGTCCCGATTCGCTGACTGCTATTGAAGAGAACACATATCAGTATATGGGCAAGCTTGGTAAAAAGTTCAAATTTGATTACTGGGCTGAATTATATCCTAATTTAATTGTCGGGAAAATTCCCGTAAAATTTATTGATATAAATCTGTTTAGTCTTTACAGGAGCAATGATTATGAAGGAACCAGGCTTGGCCTGGGGCTGAGCACCAACGATAAATTTTCAGAACTTATATCTGTTGGCGGCTTTGCCGGATACGGCTTAAAAGATAAAAAATGGAAGTACGGAGGAAATCTTACAATTAATGTTGACAGGGAAAATGAAACAGCGTGGAAATTTTTATATCAGAATAATCTGAAAGAGCCCGGCATGGACCTGCATGAAGATTATAACCTGCTATCTTCCGGCGATTATCTCAGAGATTATCTTGCATACCGCATGGATAATTTTACAGAAGTAAAAACTGAGTTAAGTTCTCGTCTGACGCGTTTTCTAAAATTTTCAATATCGCTCAGTGAGAAAGAAATTATGCCGACTTATGAGTACCTGTACAAAGGTTCACCACTCACAGACTTTTATGACGATCAGATCCAGATTTCCGCCAGGTTTGCCTTTAATGAAAAAACACAAACCTTAGGCAGCCAGAGAGTAGTTTATGACTACGGAAATCCTGTAATCAATATTATTTATAAAAGAGGTGTTGATCTTTTTACAAGGGGTAATTTCATTTATAACCGTGTGGAAGCCACTGTCGACATTACTGCATATAAAGGAAAGCTCGGGCAGTCTGATTTCAGGTTTGCAGGCGGTTATATTGATAAAAGCCTGCCATACAGCCTGTTATTTACCGGTGAAGGAAGCAAAAGCAATTATCCTTTCCTGATAAATAACACCTTTCAGACGATGAAACCTTATGAATTTCTTTCTGACAGGTATGTAAATATTTTCTTTTCTCACAATTTTGGCTCACTACTTTTTGAAAGACCAAAATTCAAGCCTAAGTTTATAATAATTCATAATACAGGCTGGGGGACTCTGAGAAATGCTTCGGATCATAGTATAGATTTTAAAGAAAAAGATAAAGTGTTCCTTGAGTCGGGTCTTTTAATAAATAATATAATACGGTTTAAGATCTTCAATGTGTACCATGTCGGCTTTGGCGCAGGAAGCTTCTATCGCTACGGCTATTATAGCAATGATAAAGTATTTGACAATATGGCATTAAAGTTATCTGTAACTTTCTCGCTGGAATAATTCTCAGGCTGGGGGTATAAAATAAAGCGGATATTTTATGGAATCTTTCAAAATACTGCATCATTATTATAAATTATTTATTTATGGTTTACCAGTTGTTTTCGGCTAATAAAAAGAGATTCCTCACTACGGAATGACATGATCAGGATGGGTACCATTGGAAGAGATTCCTCGCTGCCGCTCGGAATGACACTCATTATTGGGAGGATTTGGGAGAGGATGCGGTTTGCCGATGCAAACCGCATCCTCTCCCCTTTCTCTCCAAAAATAAATTGTCATTCCGAATGAATCCCGCTTCGCGGGAGAAATGAGGAATCTCCATTTCGTCTACGCAAAAAAAGGTACTTGTTATTCGGAATAGATCCGCTAGCGTTCGACTGAGCTCATACTGAAATCCGGTGGAGAAGCGAAGAATCTTTGTAAATGTTTTTAAAATTACAATTTTAATGTTGTTATCAATAAAGACTTTAAGATGAAGACTATAGTATTAATTAT
>JBGOXH010000306.1:0-3221 GCA_041479075.1 Bacteroidia bacterium
AATCCTTCTCTGAGGAAAATATATCGAAGAAATACTTGGTAAATTCAAATAGTTTCACCTTTCAGGATTCAATAGAAAATCACCTGGTAATTATCTGTTTATTATATTGATTTTCGAGGATACAGGATAGTATGTCCTGCCATTTAAGAGCACTGTCATTATCGAATGTAATTTGATATAAAGTCTTAATTATTTCATTATAAATCTGCAATTTATAATTGCTTTCAATTGTAACGGCCCCGATCTCTGCAAGCGGAATAACCTGCGATCTTTCATTATCAGTAATAGTTAGAGACTTATCACTCAGGACACACAATCCCTTTATATGTTTGACGAAGATAGTTTTGTTCTCAATCCAGAGCTGGCCGGGTGCCATATATACAAGCTTCTCATCCTGACTTATATATTTTTTCCCGTCCCGGTAGTTTTCCTCATTCAGCAGGCTGGAGATATCTGAATATTTTATTCTGATGGAATTATAAATTGAATGAATTGATTCTGTCTTTTTTTGGTCCTTAATGTATGATTCCAGCATAAAATCTGATCCAAGCACAAATTTGCTGCTGCAACTGCCGCACTTAAGCGTATCCGGTAAAATTTCTGCAGGTGGTTGTATACTGTTGCAAACGGGACACCTGTATATCACTTTCGACAGGTGATTGATTCTGTTCTTACTTTGACATGCTTTTCCTGCTTCCATTTCATCCCTCGGTTTAACCATCTGAAGCAGAAAATCCTGTAATTCCTCAAGACCCATTTTTGGATCAATAAATACCGGCTTTTCTAAAGTAACAGTGATGTCTGATCTCATTAGACTATCTGCCCATCTTGGCCAGGAATGGTAATTTCCTTCAATGCGGACAGGCAATACCGGAATATCTTTAAATCGCTTTAGAAGTTTTAGAGCTTCAGGTTTAAATGGCCTCAGCTGACCTGTCCAGGAGCGTCCTCCCTCCGGAAAAATACAGATAGGATACCCGTTTTTAAGAGCAGCAATAATCTTTTGAAGTCCAGAAATATCTTTTTCAAATCTTCTCCTGGGAATTGCACCGAACCAGGTGAATATTTTGCGGTTCACGGGGTTGCGGAACATTTCAAATGTCGAAATGTGCTTTAGCGGACAGGGCACGGCATAGCTTATTATAAAAGGATCAAAGTAGTGCCGATGGCCTGAGATGACAAAAAAGGGAAGTGATTCAGGAATATTCTCTTTATTTTTTACTTTAATCCTGAAACATATCTTAAATATAATAAATCCCGGAATTTTCAGCCACTGATGCAAATGAGGGATAACTAAATTTACAATATTCCTGTAAAACAGATACTCCTTACCAAACCGTTTAAGCAGGATTAATTCTTCCCTGAAGACATACAACGAAACAAGTATCATAAACGCAGGAAAGATCATGCATAACGATGAATACGATCTCAGTGCAAGGCAAACGCCAAACAATGTGATTGAAGCAAATAAATAAATCGGATGTCGCCAGACGATAAAAACATCTCTCCGTATAATTTTCTGTGGCGGAGTTGCTGAAATCGGGTATTCGCCGCTCTGGCGCTTAAACTGGTAAACGGTCCTTAATAGCATCAGAAATCCACAAAGTGCAATAATACAACCAGGGATCAGCCAGATATCAGATATCTCACGCCCGTCGAAAATTGATTTATCCAGAAATTTTGACAGAAAATAAATAACTACCGGTATAACTATCCAGAAGAAGATAAAATAACCGGTTATTATCAGATACCTTTTCATTTTTAATTTAAGTTTCCTGAAGATGGGAATAAACAGCTTCAGCAACACCTGGCTGAACAGGAACATGTTTACTGCTGTCTGTGAACGGGTTGATCCTGTCGGCAAGACAGACAGGTGTGATCTTACCGTTCCTCACAGATGCATCAGGGCAATGGTAACAGATTGATACTCTATTCCTAATCCTGTCATATTCAGGGCCATCCTGAATTGTCAGGTAATGAAACCTTAATCGTTTTGCCCTGGCAGAGTTCTTAAGAAGTAAAAAGAATTCCTTTATCCTGCGCGGATTTGCAACGGATTCCAGCAATCCGGTGATAAACAGTGACGGGATAAATGAACTTCGCATGACGGTCTTGCCGAATAATTCCCTTCCCCTGATAAACAAATAGATTCTCATGTATGCTCTTGTCAGCCAGGGAGATATGGGAAATGTTATAAGTGATTCAGAGTTAATGTAATAAAAATAGATGAACCATGTGATGCGATCATCATCAGTGCTCGAAGGAATATAAAGTGATGGAAACAGTCCAAGTGATTTGCTCAGGGATCTGTATTCTGTTACCATGTCAGGCATTCCGTCCCCTTTATAATCGCTTCTGATAGCATCATCAACATTTTTTTCAAGAATTGACAGGATACCATCCACGTTTTTGTAAATGCAAAACTCTTTTATCAGTCCGGCTAAATTCCCCTGTTGATCCTTATAGATCGTCCACGAAAGTGAAACAAATACTTTTCTGCTTACGAGCCTTTTTAACAGAAAATGGATAGCCTGGTATGTATCAGGATAAGCTTCCTGCCCTTTGTCAATATGAACAAGGATCCGGTCAAGGCCGGCTGCGATAAGTCTGTCAAGCAGTTCCTCCCCGTCATGTCCGGATAATATAAAACCGTTTGTAAGCATCTGGCAGACAACGTCTTTGTGCTTTATAAAGCGAATAATTTGTTCAAGATCAGGATGTAATGTGGGTTCTCCACCAAGGAGAGTAATTGTGTCAGCCTTTCTCTTCTGAAGACCGGTTTCAATTTCATTGTAAATTTCATTCAGGGATTTTACATGGGTACGATTGATATTATAACAATTCCTGCAGGTGAAATTGCAGGTCATGTTTGTCTCAATCGTAAGATGAGGAACCTTGTTTAACTCGGGCTTCCAGGGCTGCATTTTCAGTTTAAAATCCGACAGATTTGAATACATGGCAGCTGATTGAGATGATTGAAAGGACAAATGTTATATGCAATTTACAATCAAATTTCCAATCACTGATGTAATCCCTTGAGTTTTACTGTATTTTAAGAGTATGATCCTATTGTCTGAATTCCGGATTTTTTCTTACTTTACATCGATTAATTTTCATAATAAAATTTCTTCTGTTTCGTTTCAGATTTAAGGTGTGATTTTCATTGTTTACAAACTAACCTTTAACTGATATGGCTAAATTATCCGCAAGAATTGCATTTA
>JBGOXH010000093.1:0-9848 GCA_041479075.1 Bacteroidia bacterium
AAATGTCCTTTTTTCTGTTTTAGTTAAGGAGGGAGATCTTGTTCCTGGAAACTCGCATTTCGATACTACCAAGGGGCACATAGAATTCCGGAAAGCAACCGCAGTCGATTGCACTGTCAAAATAGCTTCTGACTTCTCAGCATGGGATCCATTCAAGGGAAATGTTGACCTTGAAAAGCTCGAAGATGTTCTTAAAAATAATCCGCGTGAAAAGATTTCATGCATCCTGGTCACTATAACTAATAATACTGCCGGCGGACAGCCGGTAAGCATGTCAAATCTGAAAGGAGTTCGCCAGCTTGCCGACAAATACGACGTAAAGCTCTTTCTCGATTCAGCAAGATTTGCAGAAAATGCCTGGTTCATAAAAACCCGGGAAGAAGGCTTCGCAGATAAAAACATAAAGGATATTGCCCGTGAAATGTTTTCCTATGCTGACGGAATGACAATGAGCTCGAAAAAGGATGCTATAGTGAATATGGGCGGATTCATTGGATTAAGAGATGAAGAGCTTTTTCGGCAAGCTTCTACCTATAACATTATATATGAAGGTTTTATAACCTATGGAGGTATGTCGGGAAGAGATATGAATGCACTTGCCCAGGGGCTGTATGAAGGCACTGATTATAATTACCTGAGTTCCAGGATCGGCCAGGTTGGATACCTTGGATCAAAATTGAAAGAGTATGGAATTCCGGTACTCGAGCCATTCGGAGGTCATGCTATATTTATTGATTCGAATAGTTTTCTTCCTCATATACCTGATGAAGAGTTCCCTGCACAGGTACTTGCAGTAGAAATTTATATTGAAGGAGGTATAAGAAGTGCTGAGATAGGAACACTTATGGCTGACAGGGATCCCGTGACCCGAGAAAACAGGTTCTCAGGAAAAGAGCTTGTCAGGCTGGCAGTTCCGCGGAGGGTATATACTGATAACCACATGGACTATGTGGCTGCTGCAATCAGAAATGTCTATGAAAGAAAAGATTCTGTAAAGAAAGGATTCCGGATTAAAAAAGAGGCTCCTATTCTCAGACATTTTACGATCGAGCTTGAAAGATTGTAAATGCTTTTTTGATTATATCACCCAAATCATTTTCTTTGCAGCGCTAAAATTTCACTATGCAGGACCTCACAACCGGCAAAGAAGGTAAATTAATATTCCAGTTTGCAGCCCCAATGCTGCTAGGAAACATATTCCAGCAGATGTTTAGCGTTATTGATGCAGTTGTCGTAGGTAACTTCATTGGCAAGGAAGCATTGGCCGCTGTAGGTGCATCATTCCCTATTATCTTTATGTTGGTTTCCCTGATAATCGGTCTCGTCATGGGAACAACTGTTGTTATAGCGCAATACTTTGGTGCTAAGGATTTTGTGAAGGTCAAGAGAGCTATCGATACCATGTATATTTACAGCGCAATTGCCGGTATCATTGCAACTGTAGCCGGATTGCTGCTGGCTGAACCAATGCTCAGGCTGCTTGGACTCCCTCAGGAAATAATGCCGCAGGCTGTACTTTATCTCCGGATATATTTTTCAGGGATCATCATATTTTTTGGATACAACGGAACAAGCGCTGTACTGAGAGGACTTGGAGATTCTAAAACCCCTCTGTATTTTTTGATCATCGCTACTGTTGCCAATATAATTCTTGTACTTCTTTTTGTTGCCGTATTTAAATGGGGAATTGCAGGTGCAGCCTGTGCGACATTGCTGGCAAACACAATTGCTTTCGGACTTGCTATATACTGGCTGAATAAAACTCACAATCTTATCAGAATTGCAATCAAGGGACTTCATTTCGACAGGGAAATATTCCGGCAGAGTATACGTATAGGATTGCCGACAGGCATTCAACAGACATTTGTAGCCCTCGGTGGCCTTGCTCTTATGGGTATTGTTAACACATTCGGCACCAATGTAATAGCAGGCTTTTCAGTTGCCAACCGCATCGATGCTCTTGCCACTATTCCGGCAATGTCATTCTCTCAGGCACTTTCAACCTTTGTTGGTCAAAACATCGGCGCTAACAAGCTTGACCGGATCAGAACCGGACTGAGATCAACAATTAAAATGTCGGGAGCTATAACAATTGCCACAACAATAATCATTGTCATCTGGGGACATATTATTATGAGCCTGTTCACAAAAGATTCTCAGGTCATAAGGATTGGTGATCAGTATCTTACAATTGTGAGCATATTCTATATCCTGTTCACGATGATGTTCATATATACCGGAATCATGCGTGGTGCCGGAGATACATTTATTCCAATGTTTTTCTCACTTATATCGCTCTGGTTGATCAGGATCCCGCTGGCTTATTTCTTATCAAAAAGAATAGGTTCAGAAGGTATTTGGTGGGCGATACCTGCCGGCTGGTTTATAGGCCTTTCATTGGCATTCCTTTATTATAAAACGGGGCGCTGGAAAACGAAAACAGTTGTTAAATTTGATGAGAATTTATAACTTTCAGTTTATTAATCCTTCAGGAGATGATTAAATCAATGACCGGCTATGGAAAATCCGTAGCTGAAATTCCGCAGAAAAAAGTATCTATCGAAGTAAAATCGCTTAACTCAAAATCACTCGATCTGAATACAAGGCTGCCCTGGTTGTATAAAGAGAAAGAAGCTGAGGTAAGAAATATTATCAGCCAGAAGCTTGAAAGGGGTAAAATCGACTTGACGATTAATTTTGATGTCCTTGACAGCGAAATTGTCCCGGTGATTAACAAAACTGTTGTAAAGAATTATTATTCACAACTGAAAAAAATTGCAGCTGAATTAAAAATCAAAACTGATGAACAGCTGCTTTCGACAATTATGAAGCTTCCTGATGCTCTTAAAACTGAAAAACCCGAACTGGCAGATGAGGAATGGACCCTCGTCAGGGGAAAAATACTTGAAGCTGTCGAACAGCTTGATTTATACAGAATTGAAGAAGGGAAACCTCTTGAAGCCGACCTGATCAGATGTGTGGGGAAAATACTGAACATGCTTGAAGAAGTAGAGAAATTTGAAGGCGACAGGATAACAAAAATAAGGGAGAAATTAAATTCCTCCCTCATTGAGAATGTCGGGATTGATAAAATAGACAAGAACAGATTTGAACAGGAGCTTATCTTCTACCTCGAGAAGCTGGATATCAATGAAGAAAAGGTGAGACTGAAAAAACATTGTGAGTATTTTCTCGAAAAAATATCCTCACTGCCGCCAAATGGTAAGATTCTGAGCTTTATTTCGCAGGAGATAGGACGTGAAATAAATACTATCGGGTCAAAGGCAAATGATGCATCAATCCAGAAGCTGGTGGTGATGATGAAGGATGAGCTGGAAAAGATAAAAGAACAGACACTTAATGTACTTTAATTAATTAATAGACAATCACCTAATGGTGCTCGAAAATCAATGAAAGGTAAACTGGTAATAATATCAGCACCATCTGGTGCAGGTAAATCCACAATAATCAAATATTTGCTTAAAGAGGGAATGAACCTGGAATTCTCTGTTTCTGCTACAACTCGTGCACCGAGAGGTGAAGAAGAAAACGGGAAGGAATATTATTTTCTTACAGCAGAGGAATTCAAAAACAGAGTTAAAAAGGGTGATTTTATTGAATGGGAAGAAGTCTATAAAGGTCAGCTTTACGGTACATTGAAAAGCGAGATCGACAGAATATGGTCTCATGGGAATCATGTCCTTTTTGATGTTGACGTAAAGGGAGGCGTAAACCTGAAAAACATTTTTAAGAACGAAGCAATTTCAATTTTTATAATGCCTCCTTCGATAAATGAGCTTGAAAGAAGACTTGTAGCCAGGGGAACGGATACTCCTTCAAAAATAAAAATGAGGATTGCAAAAGCAGAAAAAGAGATGAAGCTTGCAGATCAGTTTGATGACATTATAATAAATAACAGACTAGAACAGGCTGAAAATGAAGTATATAGAATTGTGGATAGTTTTATTAAATGTTAAATGGCAAAAATCGGTTTATTCTTCGGTTCATTCAATCCCATTCATATCGGGCACCTGGCTATTGCAGGCTATATGACCGAATTCACTCAGATCGAGCAGGTGTGGTTCGTGGTAAGTCCGCATAACCCTTTAAAAAAGAAAGAGACTCTGCTGGAGGATCACCAGCGTCTTTGCATGGCACAGCTTGCAATTGGCGATAATGATCATCTGAAAGCTTCAGATATAGAATTTAAATTGCCTTTACCCTCCTATACTATTGATACACTTGCATATCTGGAAGAAAAATTTCCTCAGCACAAGTTTTTCCCCGTTATGGGTGAAGACAATCTTTATACACTCCATAAATGGAAAAATTTTGAAGAGCTTATAAGTAATCATCAATTAATCGTCTATCCACGTCCTTACACTCCGAGACCAGAATCTGCAATGCTAGAACAGGTACTTTTAAAAGCAAAAATTCAATGGGTCAAAGCACCTCTATTAGATATCTCCGGAACATTTATAAGGAGCGGCATTAAAAAAGGTAAAAATATGTCATATTATCTTGCTCCTCCGGTTTGGAAATATATCGAGGAAATGCACTTCTATGAAAAATAGGCGACCGGCATCAGGCTTCAGGCAACAGGTAATGTATTAAAAATCCCCTCTTGGGAGAGCTTGTCCCGCGAATCCGCCAACCGGCGAAGAAGCGGGAGGTAGGGGTGGGTAATAATATAAAGGAATCTGAATAATAAATAGATAGTTAAAGATATAATAAAAATCATTTATTATGAGGTCAATTTTAACTTTTACTTTTCTTTTGTTGCTGACATTCAATAACTTAGCCTCTGGTCAGCAAACTTCGGCAAACTGGAATAAATGGAACCATCTTATTGGTGAATGGGTCGGTGAAGGCAATGGTCAGCCGGGACAGGGTGAGGGATCTTTCACTTTTCAGACAGATCTTGATGGGAAAATTCTGGTCAGAAAAAATCACACTGTGTTTCCGGAGACTGCTAATGCGGCAGAAAAAGTACACGATGATCTGCTGATTGTTTATCCTTTAGCAAAGGGTATTCAGGAAGCAATTTATTTTGACAATGAAGGAAATACTATAAAATATAAGGTGAGCTTCACAGAAAACACTATTGTTCTTACAAGTGAAAAATCGTCCGGTGCACCCAGATTCCGGCTTTCTTACACTAAAATAGACGATAAAACTGTGAATATTTCTTTTGATATGGCTTCACCCGATGCACCGGAATCTTTTAGAACCTATCTTTCCGGAAAAGCATTCAAAATAAAGTAAGACTGATAGTAACCCCCAGTCGCTACGCGACTTCCCCCTAAAGGGGGACTAAATCCTGTTCATAACGGAATTAACTCAATATATGTGAATTAGCCCCCCTTCAGGGGGGATGGGGGGCCAGTTTTCAGACTTTCTTAATAATCTCCAATCCTCTTTGCAGAGCCTTCTCATTAATCGGAATAAGGTTGTGATACCGCTCAGGCAGCGACTTTTTTAATCCTTTGACAACATTTTCTAGTTTGATGATTGGCTTCACTTTCAGAAAACCACCAAGAACTATCATATTGAAAATCTTAGGATTGCCCATTTTACCAGCCTCTTCAGCAGCATCAACCATGTAGATGGTTATATCCTTTCTTTCAGGATGACGTGTAATTCCATTGCTGTCGTAAATCAGAATACCACCAGGTTTGACAGAGCTTTCAAATTTATCGAGTGATTGCTGATTAAGGATTATTACAGTATCAAAGCTCTTTATTATGGGTGAACTTATACGCTCACTGCTAATTATGACTATGACATTGGCAGTTCCACCGCGCATCTCCGGGCCATAAGATGGCATCCAGCTTACTTCCATATCCTGCATAACACCTGAGTAAGCCATTATTTTACCCATTGAAAGAACTCCCTGTCCTCCGAATCCGGCTATTAAAATTTCCTCAGTCATTTTTTTCAGAATTTTTTGTTGTTTGAGCAGTTTCTTCTACCGGTACTTTCAGATCGCCAAGCGGATAGAACGGGAACATATTCTCTTCCATCCATTTATTGGACTGTACAGGAGTCATCTTCCAGTTTGAAGGACAATTGGAAACAATCTCTATGAAGCATGTTCCCTTATTAAGCTTCTGATATTGTACTGCTTTTCTCATAGCTTTCTTTGTTTTTCTCACATTGGCAGGGGTATGAACACTCTGTCTTGTGACATAATATGTACCAGGAAGAGTGGCTACTATATCAGTCATCTTCAAAGGATTTCCCATTATCTTCACATCTCTTCCATAAGGTGAAGTTGATGATTTCATTCCAGGAAGAGTAGTGGGGGCCATCTGACCGCCTGTCATCCCATAAATTCCGTTATTTATAAAAATGATAAGGATATTCTCTCCCCTGTTACATGCATGGATTGTCTCTGCAGTTCCTATTGCTGCAAGATCACCATCGCCCTGGTAGGTGAAAACAAACTTTTCCGGCAGAAGACGCTTAATTGCTGTTGCCAGAGCAGGTGCACGTCCGTGAGCTGCTTCCTGACAGTCGATATCAATAAACTCATACAAAAGTACCGCACAACCTACTGGGCAAATTCCAATAGTCTCTGACTGAAGTCCCTCTTCGTCGATTATTTCAGCAAGAATTCTATGTGCTGTTCCATGGCCGCAACCCGGACAATATGATAGTACATTGTCGGTCATGACCTTCGTTTTCTTATAAACCAGATTCTCAGGCTTTATAATTTCCTTAATTCCTGTAGCTTCAGCCATTGCTTAACCTCCTATTTTTGATTTTAAGAATTCGACAACTTCTTCAGGTGCAGTCACTATACCTCCCATCCTTCCGAAATGATAAACCGGAACTTTACCGTTTACCGAAAGAAGAACATCCTCAACCATCTGTCATGCACTCATTTCAATAGAGAACATCATTTTTGCCCTGCCGGCCAGTTCATTTAACCGTTTTGAAGGGAAAGGGAAAAGTGTTATTGGTCGTAGTAATCCAACTTTAATACCCTCATTACGAGCCAGTTGAACAGATTTCTGACATACTCTTGCGCTTGTTCCATAAGCAACTAGAATATACTCGGCATTTTCACATTGAAATTCTTCATAACGCACCTCTTTTTCCCTGATCTCATTGTATTTTGCTATCAGCTTTTGATTGAATCTCTCCTGTGCATTCGGGTCAAGATCAAGTGAGGTAATAATGATCCTTTCACGTGTCGGTGGCTTTCCGGTAGTTGCCCATTCCGGAACAGTTTTTGACCGTTCTTTCTGCGGGCTCAGCCAGACTTTTTCCATCATCTGTCCTATTGCTCCGTCTGAAAGCATCATTACCGGATTCCGGTACTTGAAAGCAAGATCAAAACTCAACTCTACAAAGTCGGCCATTTCCTGCACTGATGCCGGAGCAAGTACAATAAGGTGATAATCACCATGTCCGCCCCCCTTTGTAGCCTGAAAATAATCTGATTGTGCTGGTTGAATTGTTCCAAGTCCCGGTCCTCCCCTGACGACATTTACAATAAGACAAGGCAATTCAGCTCCGGCTATATATGTGATCCCTTCCTGCTTAAGGCTTATGCCGGGAGATGAAGATGTTGTCATCACTTTTTTTCCGCATGCTGCACCGCCATAAACCATATTTATTGCGGCAATCTCGCTTTCAGCCTGAAGTACTACCATTCCTGTAGTTTCATAGGGTTTTGCTTCCATCAGGTACTCAAGTATTTCGCTCTGTGGTGTTATCGGATATCCGAAATAACCATCGGCACCTGCACGAATTGCAGCTTCTGCAATCGCTTCGTTGCCTTTCATCAGTCTTAATTCCTTTTCCATTATCGAGCTAAATTTTTGTTTTATAAACAGTTATAACACCATCCGGACATACCATTGCACAGCTTGCGCAACCAATACACAGATCAGGGTTCGCCGGAAAAGCATAAAAATAACCTTTGTGATTAACTACCTTTGCCATAGCAATAGTGCCGGTTGGACACGAAACCATGCAAACTTCGCATCCTTTGCATCTGTCAATATTTACTACAATACTTCCTCTGATCTTTGCCATATACCAAATTATTTTTTTTTATATCGGATGATCTTCCTTAAACTTCTTAAGCCGTTTCTCAAGGTCTCCAAACAGTGTTCGCGGTACCAGAGATACACAAGCCCGCAGCCCTTCTTTCCTTTCGCTACCGGTAATATCAAGCGAAATAGCGCTGATCCCGTAGCTTAACAGTTCCTGAAGTAATTCCCTTCCAGACATGCCAGGGTACGAAATAGTATAATAGAAGCCGTCGGCCAGAGGTTCATCAAGATCCCTGTCATATACTATTTTAAAATTGTTCGTTACAAATAAATTTTTCATAATCGCCGCTTTGTCAGCGTATTCAATTACATCTTCACGGTAATTGTATGTACCATCATTAACAGCTTTAAGCAGGGCAGCCAGTCCAAACTGGGCAGAATGGGCAACGCCTGCTGATAAACCGTATAATGCTCCAAAGATAACTGAATGTCCAAAATTTTCTGATGAATAATATCTCAATAGATCAGGATAAGATCTGTTGAATAAGTGATCTGAAATTGCCATCATCCCGATCCGTTGACCTGCATAGCTGAATATTTTTGAGCTCGATATAAGCAAGATATAATCATCTGTATAATGAGCAACAGTTGGCTGGTAAGGTGGTTTACCGGGAGTTGAGTAATCTTTTCTGAAGTCCATACCAAAATATGCAAGATCTTCAATAACAATAACATCATATTTCTGGCAAAGTTCACCGATTATTGCCAGCTCCTCCTCATTCAGGCATATCCATGCAGGATTATTAGGATTTGAATAAAGCAGTGAAGATATCTTTCCGTTTTTCAGAAATGATTCCACCTTATCTTTTAGCTTCTTTCCTCTGTAATCATAAACATCGAAAGAATAATAGTTGTGTCCGAGCATTTTGACCTGCTGCTTCTGGACAGGAAATCCAGGATCGAGAAAAAGAGTTCCCTCTTTTGTCCTGTCATTCCTGTTTGCAACAAGAAAGCTGACCATTCCTCCCATCATAGAACCCACAGTGGGAATGCAGCTTTCAGATTTAAGATTGATGTTTAGAAATAATTTTATAAATCTTGATGTTTCTTCCTTAAGCGACTTAACTCCCGATATATCCGGATAAATTGCAGCAACTCCATTTTTAAGAGCAGCTATCTCTGCTTCAATTGCGATATCAGGGGTCGGAAGTCCTGGCACACCCATCTCCATCCTGACAAATTTAATTCCGGTTTTGTTTTCAATCAGGTTAACCAGGTGAACAATTTCACGGATCGATGCATCTCCTGGCGAAGGTAGACCAATCTTCCTGGCAAGTTCCTTGATTAGTTCAGACGATATTGGAATAGCATCCATATTATTATTCAACAAAAAATTCAAATTATAAGTTCATGAACCCGGATGTGCTGGTTTTTCAATTCTTATCCTTGCATCAACTACAGTTATTGCTTCGGGAGTTCCGATCAGAGGATTAAGGTCCACTTCTTTGATCTCAGTTGCGTACCTCAAAAGGCTTGATAATCTGACTATTATCTCGGCAAATTTCTGTTCGTTTATTCCGGGCTTTCCACGTGTCCCCCTTATTATCCTGTAGCTCCTCAGGCTCCTTATCATTGAGTGCGCCTCATTAAAGGTCAGGGGGGCAAGCCCCGAAGAGACATCACCCAGCACTTCGACAAAAATTCCTCCGAGACCGCAGAGTATTATATGACCGAACCTCGGTTCATATTTTGCTCCAATAAAAAGTTCTGTTCCGGAGATCATTTGTTGCATTAATACTGCATTTACTTCTTTGATCTTCATCATCCTGTTGAATTCGGCAA
>JBGOXH010000344.1:0-2611 GCA_041479075.1 Bacteroidia bacterium
AAATTAAATATTTCAATTATTGAATCTTTCAAAAGCCGAATTATCAAAATTATTGTAAGTTATCCCTCTTTTCTTCTGCTCAATATCATGTATCATATCGACAACAGCCGTATTAACAGGTACCGGAATACCTGACCTTTTACCATTTTTTACAATATATCCGTTCAGATAATCTATTTCGGTAAGCTTCCCCTTTTCAAGCGACTGAAGGCTTGATGATTTTAGTTTTCTGTATTTGTATCCGATAATTATAAGAACGATATGTCGACGCAGATCCGAGAACCAACTATTTCCCTTAAGGAATTCATGAAAATCAAGCTTTCCTGCGAACACTTCAATTTTAATCTGCATCTTATCAGCCACGGCAACAGCTTCCCTGATAATTTCAATGAAAATCCTGCGTATCTTCTTAATTGAAAGCATTTTACCGAGATACATTCCGCAAATAGCTCCCAGAGATGTTATGCATGAATTTATTATAAGCTTTGAATAGAGGTGGCCCATAATATTATCTGTCACTTTTACAGGAACGACTGAAGAAAGAACTTCGGCTATGGACAGCAGGTATTCATCAGGTGCTTTTTCCGGATAACCAATAATAAAATCACCCGCAGATGTCATTACCAGGTTCCCCTGAGAATTCATTGTTGCGCCCCATCCTGTTACGCAGCTTATGACCTTGTCCTTACCCAGTATTGCTGCAAGATCATCCACACATATTCCATTCTGCATGGAGATCACAATTCCATTTTCCTTTAAAATATTTTTTATTGATTTTGCAGCTTCAAACATATCATTTGCCTTGGTAGCATGAATAATGATGTCCTTTTTTTCTTCAATTTCAGCAAGAGAAGAATAAGCCTGCATTGGTACTGTAAAATTACCGCATGCTCCATTTACCTCTATACCCTGTGATGAAATAAGTTTTGCATAATCGTCATATTTACAGACGATTTCCACGTCGTATCCGTCTTTCTTCAGCAATACAGCGGTTATTCCCCCTACTGCACCTGCTCCAACAACGAGAATTGACAGATCCTTGCTTTTCATTTGAGATATGAGTAAGAAAATTTATAATCTTGCCAGAGGTGTAACATCCTGACCCGAAAATTCCTTTCTAAGGTACTTAAAATATCCGGTAATACCTATCATTGCTGCATTATCAGTAGTAAAACTGAATTCAGGAATAAAGAGATTCCATTCTCTTTTTTCAGATTCGTACATGACTGCATCTCTTAAGCCGGAATTTGCTGAGACTCCTCCTGCAATGCCGATTTCTTTAATCCCGGTCTCTAAAGAGGCTTTTACCAGCTTTGCTGTAAGAATAGTGACGATAGTATGCTGAAGCGAAGCGCAAAGATCAGCTTTGTTCTTTTCGATAAAATCAGGATCGTCCTTAATCCTGTCTCTCAGAAAATAAAGAAAGCTTGTTTTTAATCCGCTGAAGCTGAAATCAAGACCTTTGATTTTGGGTTTTGAAAAAACATAGGCTCTTTTATTGCCTTGCAATGCCAGCTGGTCTATAACCGGACCTGCGGGATAAGGGAGGCCCATCAATTTACCGCATTTGTCAAAGGCTTCACCGGCTGCATCATCGATAGTATTTCCCAGGATCTCCATTTCAAGATGGCTTTTCAGACGAATTATCCGGGTATGTCCGCCGGAAACAAGCAGGCATAAAAAAGGAAAAACCGGTGCTTTCTCTTTGTTTTCTTTTTGAATAAAATGGACAAGCACATGTGCCTGCAGGTGATTTACTTCAATGAGTGGAATGCCCAGGGACAGCGCAAATCCTTTTGCAAATGAGGTTCCCACAAGGAGGGATCCCATCAGACCCGGCCCTCGTGTGAAAGCAACAGCATTGATCTCTTTAAGGCTTATCCCTGCCCTCCTGACAGCCTGATCGACAACAGGTACTATATTAACCTGATGTGCACGTGAGGCAAGCTCAGGGACAACTCCTCCATACGATTTATGAATATCCTGAGATGCGACAATGTTCGAAAGTACATAACCGTCTCTGACTACAGCTGCAGATGTATCGTCGCACGAAGATTCTATTGCTAATATGGTTACTGCCATCAATACTTTGATTTTCCGTATATTTCAGGTTATTTTGATCCTGATTTTATAACCCTTGTTAATGATCAGTTGTAGCGGGGCATATGATTAATGCTTCCGTAAAAATACGAATAACATTTAAAATAAAAAAATATTTTGCCAATTATTTTTAGATCAACGTGCTATTTTTCAGTAAGTTGTGTGGATTTGTGAGGCATTTTTTTCTTATTATAAGAATATTCCAGAATATTTGTGTGGTTACAAATCTCTGCTGGATTAGAATTTAATTTTATGGGTAGATGACATCATCTACCTTATTACGAAAATTTTTTAAATCTGATAAAGGCAATAAAAAGCCCTTAGGATATTAGGGGCAACATTAGTATCTTAGCTATTCTAAAACAATGAATTATGAAGAAATTAATTGTTTTTTTATTTTCAATATGCATTTTAAATTCTTGCGCAGTATATAAAACGACATTTACACAACCATTCATTAATACGTTTGATATTAATGGAACTAAAGATGAATTATTTGTTAAAGCTAATT